>JAITGB010000155.1 GCA_031280945.1 Spirochaetales bacterium | reverse complement strand
CCGCGTATGAATGGCCCTCGGTCACATACAGGAGTATCAGCTTCAGTAAGTCTTCCGCGCATTTGACTTGCCGCGCCCGCGGTAAGGCGCCAAGCTCTTTTGCCTGCTCCTGCCACCCCTCGGGCAGCAGTTCAAGAAGCCGCCCAAATTGCTCTTTTCCCTCTCCCATGGCAATAGCTTGCCATATTTTCTTGGTTAAAGTAAACGCCTATGGGACTCGCCCCCCCGCCAAAATCCTCCGTAAAAAAGTAAAAAATCGTTGAAATTTTATCCCAGCCTGATATATACTTAAAAACGCAATGAGTGTTTATACGCGGCCAAAAAGATTTTTATGCGGCGCGCTTCTCGCGCTGGGCCTTGTTTCTTGCGCCATGAGGCCGGAGCTTGATACGCGGCCTGTCAAGGAATTTCTCGTAAAGCACGGTACGTACCGCGACCCCAACCCCATGCACGAAGAAGATTCGGCGCGGGTCAATCTCGTTTTTTCGCTGGTGGTACTCAACGGCGAGAGGTATTCGCGCCGGGAGAGGAAGGAGGCGGCGGCTGAGGCAGGGAAGCTCCTTGAGGAAAACGCCCGGAAGGATTATGAGGACGCGCCCGATGCCTACAGAATGAACAAGAGGCGCGTTTTGTGTACTTTGGCTCTCGCCCTCCTCGCCCAGGAGGGGTACGCTTCTTTTATGGACAGGGCCTGCGCCCTTATTGTTTCCCAGCCCGCCTATCCTGAACTTGCGGCGGAAGAGCTTCTTCTTGTTGATATTCTTCATCTTCTTAAAATCATGACGGTGAGCCGCTTCCGCGATGCGCCCGCTTCCGCGCTCATTGTGCTGCGGGATTCGTTCACGGAGGCTTTGAAGAATTTAAGGGGGCTGGGAAAGGCTCCGGCGGTGGGAAGCGGCTTTCGGGGGACGAGGAGCGCGAAGTCTTCGCTCCAGGATTTAGTGAAAAAGAAATTCGCCGCCATGGACGAGTTTGTGGCTGCGAATGAAAAGTATATGCGGCCGGTTTTTCTTTCGGATTATTACAGGCTGCAGAATGCGCTCCTCACGCGGAGGGAATCGGAAATCATTATTCCGGCAGGAGCAACGGCAGCTGGCGACAGGGAGTTTTCCGGCAGGGGCCTCACGGGGGTAAAACTTCCCGATAGCCTTCTGCGTATCGGGCGCTCGGCTTTTTCGCACAATATGCTGACGGAAATTGTTCTGCCTCCGGGGCTGAAATATATTGGAGACTCGGCTTTTAACGGCAACAGGCTCGGCGGCGTTGAGATTCCCTCCGGTCTTGTGGAGATTGGCAAGGCCGCTTTTGGCAGCAATAAACTTGTGCGGCTTGAGCTTCCAGACAGTTTGGCCCTCATTGACGATGCTGTTTTCGCGGACAACAGGCTGTCCGGGATTGTCATTCCCGACAGCGTTACTTCAATCGGGAGAGCCTCTTTTCAGGCCAACAGGCTCAATGATGTTGTTTTGGGCGGGAACCTCGTTTCCCTGGGCGAGGATGCTTTCGCAGGTAACGAGCTTGAAAAAATCGTCATCCCCAATTCCGTTCGGAGCATAGGGGACGGAGCTTTTCACGGAAACTCTCTTACCGGCATAACCCTCGGAAGCGGCGTGAGGTTTAACGCTGCCGGTCCCAGCTATAACGGCCGCACCCAGCATAAAACCTTCGGCACGTACGGTTTTACTTTTGCGCACGTGTACCTCCAAAACGGCCGCAGAGGCGGCACGTATTCGCATGACAGGCGCATGAAGACCTGGACATACACCGCGCCCGGGGAAGGGCGCAGCGTTATATTCCGCATCTTTCATGAGTGAACTTCTCGCTCCCGCGGGAAGTTTTGATTCGGGCTTTTACGCCCTGCACAGCGGAGCCGACGCCCTGTATCTGGGCCTGTCCTCCTTTTCCGCACGCAAAGCGGCAAAAAACTTTACGTATGACGAGTTCTCGCGCATCAAGGCTCTTGCCGAAACGCAGGGAAAAAAAGTCTACGCCGCGCTGAACACAGTTATCCGCGATGATGAACTTGAAGCCGTAACGGGCCTCCTCTTTGACCTTGCGGCCCTAAACGTTGACGGAATCATCGTTCAGGACTTTGGGCTCCTGGCCATTCTCACCCAATTTTTTCCCTCTATTGCGCCCCACGCTTCAACGCAGATGGCCGTCCACAATGCTCAAGGAGCACAGGCTCTTCTGCGAGCGGGCGCGCGCAGGCTCATTCTCGCGCGGGAACTCACCCTGGAAGAAATCACAACCATCAGGCGGCGCGTGCCGGAGGCCGAGCTTGAAGTCTTTATCCACGGGGCCCTGTGCTATTCGTTCTCCGGCCTGTGCCTTGCATCGGGCCTCCTCCTCCGGCGTTCCGGCAACAGGGGCGAGTGCGCCCAGCTCTGCCGCAGCTGTTATAAAGACTCCTCTGGAGATGCGGGCTATTTTTTCTCGCGTCCTGACCTCGCCGCGGAGGAACGGGTCCTGCGCCTTCGCGACATGGGTATAGCCCTCAAAATCGAAGGCCGCATGAAACCCCCCGCGTGGGTCGCCGCCGTAACCGCCTACTACAGGGCCCTTCTGGATGGCAAACCCCGCGCGGAACTCGAAGAACTCCTCGAAAAAAGCAGGCTCATATTTTCCCGCGCCTCTGGGCCCGGCTTTCTTGACGGCTCAGGCGGAGGCCAGACCTCCCCCCTGTATCCCGGCCATACCGGAATCTTTGCGGGAAGAACAGCCGAAGAATCCAGGAATTCAGAATTTGGGCGCACCCCCGCGTTTTTCCGCTTGCGCGAAAAAACGCACGGTCGGGCTTTGCGGGGCTTCGGTACTGCCGCTTCGCGGCAGTACACGCTTCGCGTCCCCTCCAATCCCTTGCGCGTGGGCGAGCAGCAATTTTGCTCCCGCAAAATTGCGACCAGCCCCT
>JAITGB010000131.1 GCA_031280945.1 Spirochaetales bacterium | reverse complement strand
CCTCATTTGCCAGAGTCAAAGCCACCTCCGCCACGTTGAGCGGCTTACGGGTCTCGGTTCCGTTAAAAATAACGTCTTCCATCTTGTCCGCGCGCAGGCTCTTCGCCCCCTGCTCGCCCAGGACCCACTTTATGGCATCAACGACATTACTCTTCCCACAGCCATTGGGCCCCAGCAGGGCCGAAATCCCATCGGTAAACTCAATGCGGCTCCTGTCCGCAAAAGATTTAAATCCAAACAGTTCAACACTTTTAAGAAACACAGAGGCTCCGTTTTGAAGGGTTATAGACTCCCGACAGCATAGCGAAGGCACGGCGGAGTGTAAAGTAGCCAGGAGGTTTCTTACCTGCGCAAGGGATAGAAGCGGAAAGCCCGCAGAAAACGCCGCAGGCGTTTTTGAGGACTTGGAGCGGATAGCCCGGTTTTTTCGGGTTCTGCCCGAAAAAATGCGCCCAAATTCTGAATGTGAAGTCAGGGACGGCGCGTGAGTTGTCATGGGGGCTTCATTTTGGTATTGTGGGGCCATGAGGATTGTTTTGGCTTCGGGGAACGCGCACAAGAGGCGGGAGCTGGGGGAGATTTTTGCGGGGCATGCGCTGTTTGTTCCGGCTGATTTGGGTTTGGATTTTCACCATGAGGAGACGGGGGCGACTTTTCTTTCTAATGCTGTGGGGAAGGCTCTTACGCTTTTCCGTTTGCTGGGTGAGGGGAAGGGTTTCGGGGTTATTTCTGATGATTCGGGGATTTCGCTTCCGGCGCTGGACGGTGCGCCGGGGGTGTACTCGGCGCGTTATGGGGAACTGGACGGGGCTTTTACGGGGGCGGGGCCTTTTACGGACGAGATGCGAAACGCTCTTCTTGTGCGGAGGATGCGGGGGGCGCGGGACCGGAGGGCTTTTTTTGTCTGCGCTATGGTGTTTCTTGTGTCGGAGTTCCGTTTTTTTACGGCTCAGGAGACTTGGGAGGGGGTTCTTGCACAGGGGCCTTCGGGGGCGGGGGGGTTCGGGTATGACCCTCTTTTGTTTTTGCCGGAATGGGGCTGTACTGTGGCGGAGCTTCCGTCTCACGAGAAGAACCGCGTTTCGCACAGGGCAAAGGCTGCGCGGGCTTTGAGGGTTTTTATGGAGAACTCTGGAGAGGGTGGTGAGTAATGAGAATACGGAGAATTTTAGGGCTCCTTAAGGGGGAGAGGCGATAATGGTTTTGGAAAGAAAAGATGTGCCTAAGGAACACTGCTGGAATTTAGGGAAGCTCTACGCTTCGGATGCGGCCTGGGAGGATGGTTTGAGTCTTTTCCGCGAACTATCGGGGAAGATTGGGGATTTTAAGGGGACTTTGGGCGCTTCGGGGGAGAGCCTGAAGGCGTGTCTTGATTTTATGATGAGCCTGGGGATGCTGGAGGAGAGGCTGGGCTACTATAGTCATTTGCGGGAGAGCGAGGACGGGGGGGACGGCGCGGCCCAGGATATGCATGGGCGGTTTTTGCAGGCTGCGGTTCAGGCTGAGGCCCAGGGCGGCTACCTGAGGCCGGAGATTCTTGCGATTCCTCCTGCGAAGATGAAGGAATTTACGGCGGCCCTGCCGGAATACGAGGTGTACCTGAACAAGCTCACGCGCTACAGGCCCCATGTTCTTTCGGAGGCTGAGGAGAGGCTTCTTGCTCTTCAGGAGGAGGCCAACGCGACTGCCCAGAAGTCTTTTTCCATGCTGAGCGATGTTGATATGGACTTTGGCCTTGTGTCTGTGGAAGGCGAAGAGCGGCCCCTCACGCAGTCTACTTTTCAGTCTTTTTTGATGAACGGGGAGAGGTCTGTGCGGGAGAGGGCTTACCTTCAGTTTATGGGGGGCTTTTCAGGGCACAAGAATACTCTTGCGGCGCTTCTTTCGGGGAGCGTTAATCTTGATATTTACCGGGCCCGTGTGCGCGGCTATTCTTCGGCCCGGGCTGCGGCGCTTTTTTCGGATGATATGCCGGAGGCTGTGTACGATAATCTTGTTTCTGCTGTGCGGGCGGGGTTTCCGGCTTTGCACAGGTACTATGAGCTGCGGCGCAGGGTTTTGGGTTTAACGAAGCTGCGTATGTTTGATACAAAGGTTTCCCTTGTTCCGGATGTTTCTTCGCGGCATACTTTTGAGGAGGCTTGCCGGCTTGTGCTTGCTTCTCTTGCTCCCCTGGGGGAGGACTACGGGAAGAAGCTGTCCGCGGGTCTTTTTGGGGGCTGGGTTGACCGCTACGAGAACAAGGGCAAACATTCGGGGGGATTTTCAGCGGGTTCCTTTGTGGGAGACCCCTATATTCTCCTCAACTACAAGGACGACCTCCTGCGGGATGTTTTTACTTTGGCTCACGAGGCGGGGCACTCTATGCATTCGCTGTATTCCGCTGCGAGTAATCCTTTCCAGCATTACAACTATACGATTTTTGAGGCGGAGGTTGCTTCGACTTTTAATGAGCAGCTTCTCATCGCTCATCTTATGAAAAACGCGGAGACCGGGGAGTTCACGGCTTACCTCATAGGCAAGCAGATTGACGATATTATCGCTACGTTCTTCCGGCAGACCATGTTCGCGGAGTTTGAGCTTCGCGCTCACAGGGCTGTTGAGGAGGGGCGGCCTCTTACTTTGGACAGGATTATGGCCATATACGGGGAGCTTCTTTCAGCCTACTTTGGGCCTGCTCTGGAACTTGCGGATATGGACAGCCTTGAGGCTCTGCGTATTCCGCACTTCTACCGGGCTTTTTACGTGTACAAGTACGCCACGGGGATTGCCGCGGCTTCGGCTTTGTCGGCCCGTGTTTTGGGGGGCGGGGATGCGGAAAGAGACGCCTACTTTGCTTTTTTGAA
>JAITGB010000086.1 GCA_031280945.1 Spirochaetales bacterium | reverse complement strand
TGGAAGGTCGAAGCCCAGGGCAAAACCGTCCTCGACGCGGGCTCTTCCACCGGAGGCTTTACCGACTGCCTCCTCCAGCGCGGAGCCGCCCGCGTACACGCCGTTGACGTAGGCAGAGGACAACTCCACCCCGCCCTGAAAAAAGACCCCCGCGTTACCCCGCGCGAAAAAACCAACATTATGAGCCTCGCCTCACTCGACCCCGCGCCCGCCTTTGCCGTCTGCGACCTCTCCTTCCGCTCCCTAAGAGGCGCCGCCTCGCACATCACGGGCCTCACGAGCGAAGGCCGCCTCATCGCCCTCGTAAAACCCCAGTTTGAATGGCAGGCCCCCGGCGCGGACTTTCGCGGGGTTGTGCGCGGCGCGGAAAGCCTCCGCCGTATACTCGCCGGCCTCCTCGCCGGCCTCGAAGCCGAGGGCCTCACGGTTCACGACATAATAAAGTCCCCGCTCACAGGCCGCGCCGGCAACAGAGAATTCTTTTTTGACCTGCGAACCACGCCGTGCGCAAGCCAAACGCCCGAAGAGAGCTTCCAAAGATGTCTTCAGGAAAAAATCGAACTTTTAACCGGCTAAAAGAAAATCCGGGCGCATTTTTGCTGCGCAAAAACCCATAGCCCGATAAAACGCGGCTTGTAACTATACGCAAAATCAGGCTAAGTGCGTCATACCAGCACTCCGTGGCTGTGGCCCTAATCGCGTTTTTGAGGGGGGGGGGCTTTGCGGGGCTCCGCTTCGCGGCGGCGCTGAGTACCGGAGCAGCAGGAACTGTTTGCCGCTTATCCTTCAAAAAACGGGTAGGGCGGGAGTTTTGCGCCCTGTAACCACCCTACCCGGAAAATCAGGGCGAAAACCTTGCGTTTTAGAACATGTACCCGAAAGCAAGACCTCCGGCGAGACTTAGCATACTCCCAGCCGAGGCGCCGGCAGTCAAGCCAAAACCTAGACCAAAGTCCATTATCCAGCCGCCGGGCTGCCCAATATCAGCCTTCCAGCCGAGTATGGGTTTGATAAAAATTCCTGAATAGTCATCATCGTCATCTTTCATGTTTGCGTACCCCACGCCGGTTTCCAGATAAAACACACCCGAAAACGGATACAGGCGGGCAAAACCATCAACCTCCCAGCCGTTCAAACCGCCTGAAGGCTGGAGTGTAAACAAAAACATACCGGCCTCAGCCCCAACTGAAAACACATTATTAAATGCGCGTTCATACCGGAGACAAACAAGCGTTGCCGAAATAGTATTTTTGTCTCCGCCGTTTTTCTCCTGCGCAAAGACGCTTCCCGCGCAGGCCAAAGCGAAAAGCAGCACAGCCAAAATAAGTTTTCTCCTCATAGAAGAAACTCCTTTGCGGTATTACCGTCACCGCAGACATATTTTAAACTTCCCTACGGAAGTTTATTGCGAGTTAAACGTTCAGGCCGGGCCCCTGGTTTTTCATTTTTTTCAGGCCCTTTTTTTCCGTTAAATTTTTAACGTGCAACAGCGTTTTCCCTATTTTTAATAAAGTGTTCTTCCCGTCTTCTTTCAGCTCTCTATAGTTCTGGCAAAATACCGTAAGATGTTCGACCTCCGTCATAATGACCCCCTGAAGTATTATTACCGTAAGTCCTTTTAGAGGTATAATATAGTTCTCTAAGAGAACAGTCAAGGCCAAATCTCCTCTCTTTCAAAAAAATCCCGCATAAAAGCATTATAGATGTATAGTAAAATAAGGAATCCTGCTGGAAATTCGGCCTGTTATTGAGTAAAAGCCAAAAAACGGGTATCTTGAAAATAGGGATAGCTGAATGGGGACCGTACATGAGCGGATGAAAGCGCTTAGATTAGCATTAGGAGTTTCTCAAACTGATTTTTCAAAACGGTTATTCACAAGCAAGGGTTTCTATGGAGACATGGAAAACGGAAAAAAAAACATAAATGAACGCTATATTCATATTATTGCAACGCAGTTCAACGTAAATAAAGAATGGATTAAAACAGGAAAAGGGGAAATGTTTCACGGTAAGCCGCCCGACGTCAGGCTGGAAAAACTCATTGAAATTTACAACGAACTTGACGGCTCGCTGCGGGAATGTCTTGTTGAACAGTCAGGCGTACTTCTGAAACTCCAGAGAGAAAAAACCGCAAAAGAAGAAAACGTATGACAACCTGACGCTTCCGCACAGACCCCCTGGGTGCGCAAGGGATAGCAGCGGAAATCCCGCAGAAAATTACCGCAGGTAATTTTTGAGGAATTGGAGCGGATAGCCCGGTTTTTTGCTTGTGTGCCTTCGGCACACAAGCAAAAAATGCGCCCAAATTCTTCATTCACGTATGGACATTTTTTGGATTTTGGGGTAGGTTGGGGCCATGATTTTACCGCTCGACCCTCTTATTGGGTATGAAGATAATGTCTATGAGCTGACCTGCGCGGCGATTCGCAGGGCCTATCAGATTACTGTTACCGGGGACGAAGAGATTGAGGATAACCACGGGAAGGTTGTGTCCACGGCCATCAAGCAGATTCTTACGCGAAAAGTCGTTTTCCGGCTGGAGGAGTAGGGCGTCTTTCGGGGGCCCGTTGTGAGGCCCCGCGCGGTTCTGCTTTTCGGGCCGACTGCTGTGGGGAAGACTGCTCTTCTTGAGCGGCTTTTTTTGGGCAGGGCTGAGGTCGTGAGCGCGGACTCGGTGCAGGTGTACCGGGGCTTCGATATTGGAAGCGCGAAGCCTTCTCTTGAGCTCTTGCGGCGCCTTCCGCATCATCTTATTGATATTCTTGACCCCCGTGAGCAGTATACCGCGGGGGATTTCGTCAACGCTGCGGCGCCCCTCCTTCGAGAGATTGCTCTTCGCGGGAACATTCCCGTTGTGTCGGGGGGAACGGCTTTTTATTTCCGCAATTTACTCTACGGGCTTCCGGCTACGCCGCCTGCGGTTCCTGCCCTGAGGGCCGCTCTTGAGGAGGCCCTGCGCTCTTTAGGGCCTCATGCTCTATTCCGCCGCCTCCAGAGTCTTGACCCCAAAAGCGCGGAGCGCATTTCCCCCCGCGATACCTACCGCGTGCTGCGGGCCCTTGAGGTCTACGAGGCGTCGGGCCGGCCCCTCTCCGAAATCAGCGTACCCCGCGAGGTGAGGCGCGATATGGATTTTCTCATCATTGGCCTTGTGCGTCCGCGCGAGGAGCTTGCGGCCCTCATTCACCAGAGGGTTGAGGCGATGTTCCGCGCCGGACTTGTGCGCGAGGTGGCGGGCCTTATCCGTTCGGGTCTGGACGAAGCATCTCCGGGCTTCCGGGGGATTGGCTACAGGGAATTTTTTCTTCCGCGCGGGAACGGGTGCCTGCGCCTCAAGGATATTGCGGAGGAAATCAAAACTTCTTCGCGCCGCTATGCCAAGCGTCAGCTTGCTTTTTTCAGGAGCATTCCGGGGGTCAGGTGGTTTCACCCCTCGGCGGAGGGGGAGATTGCGCGGCTTGTTGAGGAGTTTCTCCGGTAAGATTTTTTTGGGGGGGGCAATCCCCATAGGCGTTTACTTACGAACTTCTGAAGAGGCAACCGCGTGGAAGTCTCTTTCTGCCTGAGTCCGCACAGGCAGATGAGACTTTGTGTATGTTTTCAAATATGCTTATGTCCGCAAGCGAATCAAGCAGCGCCCATACTACCAATGTCCGCGCCGTATACAGTTCCCTCCACAGGCTCAGCCGCTCAGGGCGAACCGCTTTCCTCTTCCTTCCTTCCGGTAGAGGGGGAAAAACGCCCTTCGTTGACCAGAGTCTCACACAGGGCGGCAAGCAGCAGCTTCCCATAAAACCACGCGTAACAACTCTCCTCCCGCTTCACCGGTACCTGCCCGTACTGAAACAGCGTTTTCAGCCGTTTGAACGCAAGCTCTATTTGCCATCTCATCCGGTATATCTCAAGCACCCGGGAAGCCGATATTCGCTCCGCAAGAGATGTTGCCACTATAATATATTGATTATACTCCTGTTGCGGTTTACTCACCCACGGCCCTTTCTGCTTCTTCCGGTTCTTTTTGACAATGCG
>JAITGB010000172.1 GCA_031280945.1 Spirochaetales bacterium | reverse complement strand
CTCTTATTGACATATTTGGGGTTTTGGAGCAGGCTTTTTGTGTTTTTACAGGAGGGCGTATGGGCGTTTCGTATAAAAATCTGGATACTCTGGCGGCTTTTGCGCGGCTTAAGGGGCTGGGGCGCACGGATGAGCTTTTGACTGAGGAGCGGATTCGCTCTGCGCAGATTCCGGCGGGGAGCGGGCTTTCCTATAATTACGCGGCAAAGCTCTGGACGGGGGAGACTCTGGGGGTTTTGCAGGAGCTTGCGGACGAGGCGGAGCTTATTCCCAAGTACAGGGCTCTTCTGGACGGGGAGGTTATGAATACGGGGGAAGCTCGCATGGTTTTACATCAGCTTGCGCGGGGCCAGTTGGGGAGGGATGTTATTCATGGGGGCAAAAACCTGCGCGTTTTCTACGAGGGTGAGTTTGGGCGCATTAAGGATTTTGCGGAGAAGGTGCATGGGGGGGAGCTTCGGGGTTCTACGGGGAAGGTTTTTGAGACTGTTGTGCAGATTGGGATTGGGGGTTCTGACCTGGGGCCGCGGGCTTTATATTTGGCCCTGAGGAATTTCTGCGCGGGCGGGGGGTCTGGGCCGGGCTCTGGGCAGGGACAGAGGCTTGAGGCGAGGTTTATTTCCAACGTTGACCCTGATGATGCTTCTGATGTTCTTGCGGGAATCAATCCTGAGACGAGTTTGTTTATTATTGTGTCCAAGAGCGGTACGACTCAGGAGACTTTGACGAATGAGGCTTTTGTGAGGCGGGCTTTGTCTTCTTCGCGGGGGGCGGCCCTTGCGCCGGAGAAGCATATTATTGCTGTTACTTCACAGGCGAGCCCCATGGCAAAATCTTCTTCGTACCTCGCGGCTTTTTTTATGGACGATTTTATCGGGGGCCGGTATTCCGCGACAAGCGCTGTGGGCGCGGCGGTTCTTACCCTTGCTTTTGGCGCGGGGGTTGTGGAGGAGCTTCTTGGGGGGGCGGCACAGACGGACAGGTTGTCTCTGGAGAGTTCGGTGGAAAAGAACGCTGCTCTTCTTGATGCTCTTTTGGGTGTGTACGAGCGTAATGTTTTGGGTTTTCCTTCAACGGCGATTCTTCCCTACAGTCAGGCTCTTTCGCGTTTTCCGGCTCACCTCCAGCAGCTTGATATGGAGTCAAACGGCAAGAGCGTGAACCGTTTTGGGGAGCCTGTTTCCTACGCAACGGGGCCTCTTGTTTTCGGGGAGCCGGGTACGAACGGGCAGCACTCTTTTTACCAGCTTCTTCATCAGGGGACGGATATTATTCCTTTGCAGTTTGTGGGTTTCCGCGCTTCACAGCGGGGGGAAGACCTTGAGTTTGAGGGTTCCTCCAGTCAGAAAAAACTGTGCGCGAATCTTGCGGCGCAGATTGTTGCTTTTGCGCGGGGCAAGAAAGACTCAAATCCGAACAAGAGTTTTTCGGGCGGGCGGCCTTCGAGCCTTCTGTGGGCAGAAAGGCTTACTCCGGCTGTTTTGGGTTCGCTTCTTGCCCATTTTGAAAACAAGGTTATGTTTCAGGGTTTTCTGTGGAACATCAACAGCTTTGACCAGGAGGGCGTTCAGCTCGGAAAAATTTTGACGACCCAGCTCTTGGGCGGCAAGGCTGGAGACAAGGAGCTTTCCGTGTACGCGGGGCTTTTGGGGGCGGGGTAATAATCCCCGCGCGCGGACGTACGGCAGCTCCGCGCCTTTGTCTTTGCCTCCTGAATAATCCCCTGCGGCGCTTCTTGTTATGCGGCCTTTTTTGCCGTATGCTTTATTGTATGATTACGATTCAAAAAACCGTGGATATTCCTGCCGACAGGCGGCTGACTGTTGATATTCCCCTGGAAGTCCCGACGGGAAAAACCAGCGTAGTTCTTTCGTTCCCGCAGGTGAAAACGAGCGAAGCGGGGACGGCTCCCCGCGGTGAGCCGTGGATTCATGAAGCGATTGCCCTTTATCCGCTTGACAGGCGGGAGGCGCTTAATGCCATTGCGCGGAATTATGGACAAAAGGGCGATTCTTCCCGCGTCTATGCGGGCTGCCTGAAAGGAAAAGGCATTTTCAAAGGCGATTCCGTAGCAATCCAGCGGAAGATGCGCGATGAATGGCAAGACTCTCGTTCTTGATACCAATGCGGTTATTAAACTGCTGGATAATGAGGAATGTTCACGGTTTCTGGACGCTCACTTTCCGGGCAACGTTAGGTGCGTAAGCATTATTACCCAGATTGAACTACTGGCGTATCCAGACATTACCCGCGAGGCCGATACGCTTATCCGCTCTTTTCTGGCTGATATTCCTATCATCACTATTGATGGCGATATTGCCGAAACTGCCATACAGATACGGCGGAGCAAACCCCTCATTAAGCTGCCGGACGCGGTAATTGCGGCAACAGCCATTGACTTTAACGCAGTCCTTATCACAAGCGATGTTGATTTGCTCCGCCTCCGCTGGCAGGGACTGGCTGCCGTCAGCATCGGCATTTGACAGCGCATACGCCCTGCTCTATATTGGAGCGTATGATTACGATTCAAAAAACCGTGGATATTCCCGCCGACAGGCGGCTGACTGTTGATTTGCCCAAGACCATACCGAGCGGGCGCGTGAATGTCCGCATGGTGTTCGATACGCCCGCCGAGCCTGCGGCTCCTGACATGGCAGAAACCGCTCCCGCCGCCGGTGACGCGGTCTCGCGCCTTCTTTCGCATACATTCCCCACGATTGAGGAAATCAAGGCGGAAGCCGCGCAAAAGGCGGCGAAGCGGGAGGCGGCTATCAAAGCCACGGGCGTCGACCCATTGCAAAAATACTGCGGCTGTCTAAAGGATGTTTTTGATGAAGACGGGGTCGTTATCCAGAGGAGAATGCGCGATGAATGGCCGGAATGAACGCCTCATCGTGCTGGACAGCAATGTTGTTATAGATTTTATTAATTGCAATATTGCCGCGCTTCCTGAAAGCGGCGAGGACAAGGAGCTTTCCGTGTACGCGGGGCTTTTGGGGGCGGGGTAGGGGGGGGCTTAGGCTTTGCGCACAAACACAAATTCGTTGCAGCCCAGGCCGCCGTTGGAGTCGTTCAGTTTTATGAGTTCAAAGCCGTATGTTCTAAACTTTGCGAGGACTTCTCCGCATCTGGCTGTTTCGTAGGGGTAGCCTCCGAGCCAGTCGAAGGTGTCGTAGAGTTCCGACATACCCCGGCTTTTTTTGCGCCGCGTAAAGCTGTAGAAGGGGTTTGCGTGGCGGAGGGTATTGCGCAGCATACGCGGCATCCAGTTTCCGGCTATGTAGCCTGCGACAAAAATCCAGCGAAAAATTTTCGGGGTTTTGTTATAGGCTTTTTTTATTTTTTTCCAGAGTTTGGTTTTCCAGCCGATGTCGTTGTAAATCGAAATAAAAAGTATGCCGCCGGGTTTAACGGTTTTTGAGGCAAGGCGAAACGCTTTTTCCATGTCTCCTGTGTGGTGAAGTACGCCCCAGGAGTACACGATGTCAAAATCCTTGAACTTCTCCATGTGCGCCTCGTCCAGAACGCTGCCCTGTTCGATAATCCAGCTTCCGTCTTCCCGCGATTGGGGAAAGTATTTTCTTTGCAGTTCCCGTGTGCAGTTTACGCTGTCTTCGTCATAGTCAAACGAATGAACAGCGGCTCCCAGGCGCTTTGCGCAGAGGGAAAAGATTCCGCTTCCGCTGCCAATATCCAAAAAACGCCGTCCGGCAAAGTTGTCCGCGCCCAAGTATTCAATAAGGGATTTTTCGGAGTAGCCGATTCTCTCTTCGCTAAGGAGGCTTAAAAAGCGTTTCCAGTTTTTACCGAATTCGTAATGCTTTTCTTCCTGGGACATGCGTATCTCCTTCGTGATTATACAGCCAGTAGATAACCGATACTACATAGGCTAATAGCTAATTGTCAAGAGCCAATGAGCTATTAGCCTATAAATATGGAGTTGAAACGGATTTTTATTGATAACTTGAAGAAATACAGGGACAGGGAGCATCTTTCCCAGATGAAACTTGCCGAACGCTGTGAGACTGCCGCAAGCTACATAGGAGAGATTGAGATAGGCCGGAAATTTCCTTCGATAGAGATGATTGAAAAAATAGCTTCCGCTTTACACGTTAAGCCTCATTCTCTGTTTCTGGAAGACGTGGACGCTGCCCGCACGGCATACACCCAGACGGTTTTGACAGACAGGGTAAAAAAGAGGCTCGTAAAAGAGTTGACTTCGGCTGTAACGAGGATAATTGAAAAGGCTTGATTTTTTGAATGCTTTTCGCGGGGGATTTCTCTGGTTACAGGCCGCCGCGAAGCGGCGGGGCCGTGGGTATGCCTTCCTCCTCTTGTTTGTTGAAAAGTTATCCGCTATATTAAGGGTACCATGATAGCGGCGCTGGAGAAGACGGTAACAATTGGCGCGGACAAGCATATTACGATTGACCTTTCGGCTCTCGAAGGTGTTTCAGAGGGTGAGGCGCAGGTTGTTCTTCTGGTGTTAAGCGGAACAGGAAAGAGTATGCGCACCGCTGCGGCTGACTCTCTTGCCGGATTAACAAAAAGCCCCGGTACCAGCGAAATGCTGGCTGAGGCGGAAAAAATATGGGCTTACAACCACGCCCACCCGGAAGAAGTAAAGGCAACGCTCAAAAGACTCAAAGGGAGTTTCTCGCCTTCCGCCTTTGGCGGGCTTGACGGGGTGAGCTATCAGCGTAAAATCCGGGACGAATGGGAAGATAGACTGGCTAAAAATGGGGCTGCCGGATAATACGGATTTGAGGGATGTTTTTCCATAATTGAAAAACATGAATGTTTTGTCAGCGTCATCACCAAACTTGAACTCCTGAAATCTTCTGATATTACACCTGAGGAAGAAAGACAGATATTTGATTTTCTAAAACTTATTCCAGTGCTGCCTCTTAATACATTGATTGAAAACGAGACCGTAGCTTTAAGCAGAGTAACGAAACTGAAACTCCCTGACGCGATTATAGCGGCTACCGCCATTGTCATCGGCGCGGAAGTGGTAAC
>JAITGB010000053.1 GCA_031280945.1 Spirochaetales bacterium | reverse complement strand
CGAGACTCTTCCCAAAAGGATTGAAAGGCTGCGTAAAAAATTAGGGAGGCTGTAAGCGTAAGCCCGTGGGCGCGCAAGGGATTGGAGGGGTTTAGTCTTTGCGCGGAGCGCAAAGACCGGAGCGAAGCGGAGCCCCGCAAAGCCCGGTTTTTGCGCAGCAAAAATGCGCCCTGATTCTTCATCTTTACACTTACTTTGAGATGGGGCTTTTCTGTACGGCTTTTATGGCCTGGGTGTACGAGGCGATGTACTGTTTGGCGGAGTTTGTCCAGGAGAAGCGTTTTTTCATGCCCTGGAGGCGCATGGCGGTGATGGCTTTTTTGTTGTTTTTGTACAGGCCGACGGCGCGTTTTACGGCGTCGTAGATGGATTCGGAGTTTACGGGGTCGATGATGATGCCGGTTCCTTTGCCTGTGGTTTCGTCGTAGTTTTCAACTGTGTCGGAGAGGCCTCCTGTGCGGCTGACGATGGGGATTGCGCCGTAGCGCAGGGAGTAGAGCTGGTTGAGGCCGCAGGGTTCGAAGACGCTGGGCATGAGGAAGAAGTCGGCTCCGCCTTCGATGAGGTGGGCGAGCTGGGTGTTAAACTGGAGTATGACTTTGAGGTTGGGGAGTTTCCACGCGAGGCGGGCGAGTTCCTGTTCGTAGGCGACGTTGCCTGTGCCGAGGATGACCATCTGCAGGTCGAGTTCGCGGCAGATTGAGGCGAGGCCTTTGCGGCCGTATTCGAGGAGGATGCCGAAGCCTTTTTGCTCCGCGAGGCGGCTCACCATGCCGATTAGGGGTTTGTCCTGGTCTACAGTGAGGAAGATTTCCTGTTTGAGGCGGCTTTTGAGTTTTTCTTTTCCTGTTATGTCGGTTTCGCAGAAGTGGCAGGGGAGGAAGGGGTCGGTTTCGGGGTCCCATACGGAGTAGTCTATGCCGTTGAGTATGCCGGTAAAGCGTTCGCCGCGTGAGCGCAGGAGCCCGTCCATGCCGCTGCCTTTTTCGGGGGTGAGGATTTCGCGGGCGTACCCGGGGGAGACTGTTGTTACTGTGTCGGCGTTTTTTATGCCTGCCTGTAGGAGGTTTACCTGGTCGTAGAACTCGAAGCCGGAGCTGTAGAAGTGTTCCCACGCGAGGCCGACTGCGGGCATGTTGTCTTTGGAGAATACGCCTTGATAGCTTGCGTTGTGCAGGGTGAGCACTGCTGCTGTTTGGGCAAATTCGGTGCGGCTTTCAAGTGATTTAAGATATACGCTGCACAGGGCGGCGGGCCAGTCGTGGCTGTGGATAATGTCGGGGAGCCAGCCTATCATGCGGCAGAGCTGGAAGGCTCCTCGGCACAGGAGGGCGAAGCGGGCTACGTTGTCGGCGTAGCCGAGTTCTCCCCGGCCTCCGTACACGCCGTCCCTGCCGTAGGATTTTTCGTGGTCAAGAAAATATACGGGTACGCGGGAATTGGGGAGGAGGCCTTCGTATACTCCTGTCCATTCTTCGCGCGTTCCCATGGGGATTCCGAGGGGGCTGGGGTGTTTGCGCAGTTGTTCTTTTACTGTGTCTATAGAGTAGTAGCGGGGGAGGAGCATTCGTACGTCGTGCCCCTGCAGGGAGAGTTCGGCGGCGAGGGAGGAGACGGCTTCGCCGAGTCCTCCGACTTTGGCAAAGGGTGCGGCCTCACTTGAGACCATGAGTATTTTGAGCGAGTCTTTTTGCATAGTCATACCTTAAAATAGCTGATTCTGTAACTTTCCGCAATCCTGAAACCCAAATTTATGTACAATCGTTGGGCGGGGAGGTTGCTTTTTTTGACAAAAAGGCAGGCTCTTTTGCCATTTTCAAAAATGTTGCCTAAAAGGCGGTGCATGAGGGTGCGGGCGAACTTTCTGCCGCGAAAGCCGGGGATGGTGAAGACTCCGCCTATCTGGTCGTATGTGAAGCCTTGCGCGTTTGTGCCTGCTTTGGCTATGACTTTTCCGCTGTAGTCGGCGAGGTAGACGAGCTGGTTTTTGAGGTTTACTTTAAGTTCGGCGCGGGTTTTGCCGGGGTTGAAGTAATCGGGCCTCACGAGGATTTCTTCTTTTTCGTAGGCTTCCTGGAGGGGGAGGAGGGTTTCAAGGTCTGCGGCGGTGGCCCTGCGGACTTTGAGGCCGGCTATGTTTTCGCGTTTGGGGGTGGGGAAGTGTCTTTCCTTTTTCATGAGGTGGTAGTCAATGGATAGGGAGGGTTTTGCTTGTATCCACGTGGAGAAGTTTTCTACGTAATTGGCTATGCCGACAAGCATGTGGGGGGCTTCGCATTCGGTGAAGAAGATGTCTTTGAGGGCGGGGTCGGATGCGCTGGGCTGTGAGCCGGGGAGGTAGGGGATAATGAAGCCTCCCTGCGAGATATACACGATTTGTTTGAGGGTGTCTTTTTCCCGGCCCAGGGCAACTTTTGCTTTTGAGGGGGAGGGGAGGCGGAATTTGCCTTCCTGGGAGAGGCGGCTTGTGAGTCCTATACATTCCCATTCCCTGGCGGAGAGAAGGCTGTGCATTTCCTGTATGTCTTTTTTTGAGGCGAAGGTCCAGTTCACCGGCGTTCTTCCGGGGGTTTTATTTCAACGGGGAGTTTGCCTTCGGGTACGAAGTCGCCGCGAAGGACGGCGAAGGCGGCTTTGAAGGAGTCCGCGCTCCAGGAGTAGGCGGCTATGGATGCGTCCACCCATGGGAGCTCCGCGAGATATACGGGTGTGAGTATGGACAGTACGATGACTTTGCCTTTGAAGTCTTTTATTTCCTGGAGGACTTCAAGGCTGTTGGGGTTTGAGAGGCAGAAGATAATGGTGTCGGCGCTGCGCGCGGCTTGTTTGAAGGCTGCGCGGTCTTCCTTCCGAGAGAAATAAAAGGGTTCGTAGGAGAAGAGGAATTCTTCTGCCGTGGGGTAGCGTTTTTTGCCGTGGGTCATAAAGGCTTTGTGCTGGCCCGCGAGGAGGACTTTTTCTCCGGCACGGGGATTGTAGGGGATGAGATTTGCGGAATTTTTTATGAGGGTGAGGCTGCGGTTTGCCTGGTCAAAGAAAAAGGCCCTGCTTTCTTCTGTGGGGATTGCGTCAATTTCGGCGTGGCTGGGCGAGAAGGCGGGGCCTTCGGTTTTTTTGAGGTAGGTGAGTTTTATGCGGAGTATGCGGCCTACGGCTTCGCGTATGCGCTCCCGGAAGCGGGCGTCGTTTTTGTAGCGGGTGTATACTGCGTTCCAGATTGAGTCGTTTAAGGCGGGCGTTTGGGAGAGCATGAGCATGTCGTTGCCCGCGGCGAGGGCTTCTACGCAGAGTTCGGGGAAGGAGAGGCTGCCCCAGCGCGCGCCGGACATATAGAGGTCGTCTGTTATGAGTATGCCCTGAAAGCCGAGTTTCTCCCGGAGGAGTTCCCGCGAAAAGTAGGGGCTTAAAGATGCGGGCCGCGTGTCGCCTGTTATTCCGGGAAAGCTGAGGTGGCCGGAGAGGATTGCGGGAATTTTTTCGGATATGAGCAGGCGATACGGGAGGAGGTCGCGCTTCCAGAGGGTGTCGAGGGTGTCTCCGATTTTGGGGAGAATGCCGTGGGAGTCGCCTTCGGCGTTGCCGTGTCCGGGGTAGTGTTTGGCTGTGCTGATAACTCCGGCCTTGTCCTGGCCTTTGTAAAAGGCCAGGGCGAGGGTTCCTGTTAAGACGGGGTCTGAGGAGAATGCCCTGGGCCCTATGACGTGGGCGAGGGGGTTTGTGTATACGTCCACGGTGGGGGCGAAATTCATGTTGACCCCCAGAGAGCGTATTTCCTGTCCTATGTAGAAGCCGCTGTAGTAGGCGTCGTAGGGCCTTGCGCTTGCGCCTATGGCGAGGTTTCCGGGGGTAACTGATGTCGCTCCGCGTACGTGGCGTACCCAGCCGCCTTCCTGGTCTGTTGCCACAAAGAGGGGGATTCCCTGCCCTGCGGCGTAGGCTGTTTTCTGCATGAGGGCGATGCTGTCCGCGAGGGTGTAGATGTTGTCGGCGTTCCAGCCGAAGATTTTGATTCCGCCTATGCTGCGCCCTTTGAGCCAGGCCATGATTTCCGGGGTGGGTCTGTCTTTTTCGTAGCCCACAAGAAAGACCTGGGCGAGAAGCTCTTCGTCCGGCATGGCCTGGAGGAGTTTTTGGACTATTTCCTCATGAGGGCCTTGCTGCCAGAAAAGAGGTTCGCCCTGCGCCAGGCCCGGCGCGGCACAGAGAAGGGCCGCGGCGAGGAGGAAAAGGCTTTTTTTAGCGGACAGGGGCGGAAATCCCATCGATGTACTCCGCGGCGGAATGGGCCGCGAGCGCTCCTTCGGCTGCGGCGATGACAAGCTGGCGGAAGGGTTTTGAACGGAGGTCTCCGGCGCAGAAAAGGCCGCCTGTGGCTGTTTCCATTTTTTCGTCTGTCAGGATGCAGCCTCCGCTGTCTTTGGGTACGTCCGGCACAAGCTGGTTTGAGGGCAGGGAGCCCGCGAAGATGAAAACAGCGGCGGTTTCTTCTTCGTATGTTTCGCCTGTTAAGGTGTTTTTGAGAATTACAGAAGACACTTTTTCTATTCCTTTGTCGTTTGCCTTTCCGCGTATTTCCTCAAGGGCTGTTGAGAGGCGGACTTCGATGTTTTTATTGGCAAGAACCCTGTCCGCGAGGGCTTTCTGGGCGCGGAAACGGTCTCTCCTGTGAATGAGTACGATTTTGCTGGAGAGCTTGGACAAAAACATGGCTTCATCGCAGGCGGAATCCCCTCCGCCTACGACTATGATTTTCTGGTTTTTGAAGAAGGGGCCATCGCAGCTTGCGCAGTAGGATACTCCCCGCCCCGCAAGTTTTTCCTCTCCGGGTACGCCAAGATGACGGTGTTTCGCTCCTGCCGCGAGAATGACGGCAAGGGAAGTAAGGGTTCCCTTTGTCGTTTCAACGGTAAATACATTGTCTTTTTTTACAAGGGATTTTACCGTGGCGTAGAGAAACTCCGCTCCGAATTTTCTGGCCTGCGTTTCAAACCTTTCGGCAAGCTCGAAGCCGCTTACGGCTTCGGGGCAGCCGGGATAGTTTTCTATTCCTTCGATAAGGAGGGCCTGGCCGCCGAGGGACATTTCTTCCACGAGAAGGGCTTTCAGGCCCTCGCGGGAACTGTACTGGGCCGCGGCCATTCCCGCTGCCCCGCCGCCTATGATAATAACGTCTTTATCTGTTTTCATTGCGTCTTTCCTTCTTTTTCGGTTCTTTGGCCTTCAGTATGTGAGGCGGAGGGCTTTATAAAAAGCGGGAATCTGTTGGGGTCTATGGCGGAAACGTCCGTGTAGGCTTTGCCTTCGCGTATGAGGCCGCAGGCGATGATTCCGGTTATGGCGGACAGGGCTATGCCGTCTCCTTCGTGGCCCGCGGCGATAAAAAGTCCTTCGCGGCCCTTTAT
>JAITGB010000009.1 GCA_031280945.1 Spirochaetales bacterium | reverse complement strand
GACTGTATGAAACCCTCACCGCTGGAGGCTGGTCGAAGAAAATCTGCTCCGCCCTGGGGCTGGACCAAAACCTCCTGCCGGACATAGCGCCCTCAATCAGCATAGCGGGAAAACTTACCAAAGAAGCCGCCTCCGCCATGGGCGTGCGCGAGGGGATTCCCGTTGCCCTGGGTGCCAACGATACAACGAGCGCAGCCTACGGTTCGGGCGCGGTTAATACGGGCGACATCTTAAACATTTCCGGCTCAAGCGAAATTATTACCGTTACAACAGACGCTCCTGTTCCCCACGAGAAATACTATATCCGCTCCTCCATGGAGCCGGGCAAGTGGCTGTACCTTGCCATCACGGTGGGCGGCTTTGCCCTTGAATGGTTCCGCAAAGAGTTTTACTGCGAAATGGAAAAAAAGGCTTTCTACGGTTCCTACCTTTCCGGCTTTGTGGAAACGCATACCCATACCGATGTAAAATTCCAGCCCCACCTTGCCGGAGACAGGCACAGCCTCGTAAGAAAGAAAGGCGCTTTTACGGGCCTTACTTTTGAAAGTACGCGCGAGGACCTTCTCCTGTCGCTTCTTATAGGAATCTACGACCCTGTTTTTACAACAATTCGCATACTGAAAAAGAAAATGGAATTAAATCCGCACATCTTCTGGACAGGCGGCATGGTGTCGGGCGCGTATCAGGATTTCAAGAGGCGGATTTTCAAGGGCTTTGATTTTAACATGAAGCGGGAATGTTCCACGCTGGGTAACCTCAAGGCGGCGCTGCTGCTTTTGAAAAAATAAGACTGATAAGGAGATACAATGGCTGCGTTACAACAAAAACTTTCCGGAGTTTTCCCTCCGGTTATGACCCCCTTTTTTGCGGACGGCAGAATTGATTACTCAGGGCTTGACTTTAACATCGAAAAAATGAACGAATCCCCCCTGGGAGGCTATATGCCCCTGGGTTCCAACGGAGAGTTTCGCAGCCTCACCGACGAGGAGGCCCTCGAAGTCCTCGCGCACATCGTCAAAAAGAAGGCTCCCGGCAGAACAGTCATGGCCGGAACAGGCAGGGAATCTGCCTGGGCAACGATAGAGTTTACCAAAAAAGCCGCTGACGCGGGAGCCGAGTTTGCGAGCGTTTTAACGCCCTACTATTACGTCAAAAAGATGAACGACGAAGCCCTCATACGCTTTTTTAGTGATGTCGCGGACTCCTCTCCCATTCCTGTTCTCATGTACTGCGCCCCTGGTTTCGCGGGCGGCGTTATTATTTCAGCGAAAGCGGTTTCAGAGCTTGCCCGGCATCCCAACATCGCGGGCATGAAGGACACCTCAAAAGAAGACATTGCGGATTATGTAAAGGCCGTGCCTGCGGGAGCGGAGTTCCACGTTCTTGCAGGCTCCATTTCAAAGTATTACTACGGACTGACGGTTGGCGCGATTGGAGGTATTCTTTCCATAGCCAATTACCTCCCCGCGGAGTGCTGCGAGATTAAAAAACTTTTTGACGCGGGCAAAAAAGATGAAGCGGAAAAAGTGAGCGAGCGCCTGAAATCAATTACCGAAAGAGCCACAGGCAAGTACAGCGTATCGGGCGTCAAGGCCGCGATGAACCTTTTGGGCTACAAAGGCGGAGAGCCGCGTGTTCCTGTTTTACCCTTAAAACCCCACGAGCTTGAAGAAGTACGCGCTGTTTTGAAGGAGGAGGGCTTTTTGAAATGACGCGCCTTGTTCTTTCGCAGAATATTCACCCCGAAGGCCGGAAGCTCATTGACGGCAAGTTCGATATTGTAATCCCCGAAAACTCCTCGCAGGAAGAGCTCACCGCCGCGGCCCAGGACGCGGAGGCAATAATTCTGCGCACAACATCGAGCGTAACGCGGGAGGTCATAGCCGCAGCCCCCCGGCTCAAAATTATCTCGCGCACCGGCGCCGGAGTTGATAACGTTGACATTGAAGCCGCAAACGAAAGAGGCATCCTCGTGTGTAACCTCCCCGCGGTCAATAATCTTTCTGTTGCCGAGCATACGATTGCCCTCATCTTGAGCCTCGCGAAAGACCTCCCCGCGATGGACAGGGCCGTGCGCGGCGGCGCGTGGAAAGAGCGTAACGCGGGCCGGGCCGTTGAGCTTGAAGGCAAAACCCTCGGCATTGTGGGCATGGGAAACATAGGCTCCCTCGTGGCGCGTAAGTGCGCCATGGGTTTGGGCATGAAGATTCTCGCCTATGACCCCTATGTCGCCGGCAAGTTTCAAGGCGAAGGCTACGAGTTCGCCTCCGGTTTGGAACGCCTCTTCGCCGAAGCGGATTTCGTTACCCTCCACTGTCCCAACATTCCCGAAACAAAAGGCATGGTTACACGCGCCCTCCTTTCTTCCATGAAAACGAGCGCGTGGCTTATTAACTGCGCGCGCGGCGGCGTTGTGGACGAGGAGGCTCTCCACGATGCCCTCTCGCGCAAAAAAATAGCCGGAGCCGCCCTCGATGTTTTTTCCTGTGAGCCCCCCCCGCCTGACTCTCCGCTTTTGAAACTCGACAACGTAATTGTTTCGCCCCATTCGGCGGCGCTCACGCGCGAGGCCACGATGCGCATGTCAAGCGAAGCTGCCCAGGCTGTTGTGGATTATTTTGCAGGCAGCCGGCCCCGGTACATCTACAACGCGAAGGCTTTGGGGATATAATTTTTTTCGGGCGCATTTTTCTCTTGTGCGCCTCCGGCGCACAAGAGAAAAACCGGGCTATCCGCTCCAATTCCTCGTAGCTCCCGTTGGTCGCTCCTGCGGGATTTCCGCTTCTATCCCTTGCGCGCCAAGGGGCGGACGGCAATTTTGCTTTCAGCAAAATTGCGTTTTGAGGTCTACGTAACAAAAATAAGAAAATATGTATATGATAAGTATTGGATGCAATAAATGAATAATATACTGATGGTTACTATACCTTTGACTAAAACCGGAAAATTCCTTTTATCCAAATACAACTCAAATCTTCATAGGCCGCGTAGCTTCCCCGGCCCGCAATGCCTCCGGTGAAAAAATCGCTCCCCAGGGAAAGGCTCAAAGCGTCGGTGAGGGCGTAGGCGGCGGAGACACCGCTTGAGGTGTCAAAATCTGTCAAGTCCAGATAACACCACGCAGAAAAGGACAGGGTTTCCCGGAAA
>JAITGB010000002.1 GCA_031280945.1 Spirochaetales bacterium | reverse complement strand
TGTCAACAACTTAAGAAAGTGGGCGCATTTTTTACGGCCTGCGGCCGTAAAAAACCGGGCTATCCGCTCCAATCCAGCGGATTTTGCTTTGCAAAATCCGCAAGGATTTCCGCTTCTATCCCTTGCGCGCCCAGGGCCCGGGCTGCCACGGCAGCCCGGCCAGCCTTCTACCCCCGCTCATCTCACCTTAAGTTGTTGACAGTGGTTACAAGGGCCCTCAGGCAAATTCGACCTGGAGGCCCGCGAATTCTTTTTCAAATTCGTTTTTCAGTTCCCGTTTGAGGCCGTCCCGGAGCATATCTCCCACCATTCCGGCGCAGATGCACATTCTGTTGTCCCCCGGGCCGTCCATTTCCACGAGGAGCCTGTTTCCCGCTCCGCTGAAACTTACCCTGCGCACCAGATTCAGTGAGCCGACGCTCATAAGGCTTGAGGGCTCCTTAACGCGCTCAAGAACGCTGTCAATTTTCTCCTTCATCTTCGGGTCCATCAGAATTACCTCCCTTGAGGAAAAATGGTTTCAGTCCCGCACAGCAGGACGTAAGCAGTTCCCCCAGCTTTTGTCTTTGGGGCTTTGCGTACAGAAAGAAATTTTTGTTCTCGCTGTAACAGCAAAAATGCAGGAGAAGCTCAGGGTGCTCAATCTTATCCAGGAGCCTCTTGAGGCTCTCCTCCATATTCTTGCCCTTCCACAGTAAAATATACCTCTTTCCGTCCCTCTCGGCCTCCCCGCGCTGGAGGCTCTCCACGCCTGTAATCATGCGCAGCGCGCGGCCATAGTAGGATTTTGCGAGGATGTGGCCCTCGCCCAAGAGTTTGCCGTCCGCGTACAGTTGGAGGTAGTACCTGTCGTGGCGGGTAATCACAAGCGATATGGGCATAAACAGAATCGAATGACGCGGCAGCAGGGTAAAGGTTCCCTTGGCCTCGCGGTAGGGTTTTTTCATCTTGTAGACAAAGTTGTAGCCTATAACTCCCCCGAAGTTGACGTAATTCGTGTCTTCGGGCTGCAAGGCATCCTCGGCCTCGCGGCTTATCCAACTGGAAATCCAGCGGTTTTTCTTCCGCCCCCTGTAGTAACCCAGAGTCGTAACAGCCGCGATAACAATAAGCGGAACAATCAAAGCGTCATTCATTCCTGGCCAAACCTCTTCATGTCGTTTTTTAGTCCTCCCGCCTGGATTTCGGCAAGCTGGGAAACTTCCCCTATTCCTCCCTGCCGCAGGCCCGTAGCAAAAACAGGACAATCACCGAAATTCTTTTCAACGTTTTGCCTGCCTTCGCCTCCTTCAGTCGTTTTGTTCAAACAAATACTGTTGAGCCTCACGTCCAGCTTGCCCAGTTCCTGCCGGATACGCAGGGCCTCCGCCACAGACAGGGTGTCCGGGTTGACAACAACAGCAAGGTAGCTCTCATGGGAAAAAAGCCTTTGAAGTTCCGCAAGCCGCGAAGCTATGCTGGAAAGTTTTGTGTAAATGAGGTCGTCCTCTTTCTTTGCCGCTCCCCGCACTTTGGGTTCATCCTGGGCATCCTCTGTCTCTTCGGAAAGATTACGCACAATGGAGGCTTTTGGATTAATCCGCAGAATAGTCTGCCTCTTTTGCAGAATTTTCTCCCGCAGCCGCGAGAGTTCCCGCACCCACAGGCGCGTAATCGAAGGCATGGCGAGAAAACGCAAGGTTAGGGCAGTGGGAGGCGTATCAAAAATAATCAGGTCGCACCGGCCCCCGTACTCCTTGTACACATACTCAATGGCCCACAGAACAGCGTACTCCTCCGTACCCGGCGAATACTTCAAAATATCGATGTAGGCGTCCACGCTGAAAGCCGACTGGTACATATAGTTCGCCTTGATTTCCTCGCGGCTCTCCTTGAGATACTTCTCCACCCATACAGCAAGGTCAATCTCCATGCCCTCAAGGTTCGCATCAAGAGACCTCGGAGTATTGGCAAGGGACTTTTGAAACACATCTCCCAGATTGTGGGCAGGGTCAAGGGACACGATGAGAACCCTCTTGCCCTCCTTTGCAAACTGATAGGCCACAGCCGAGGAAATAGTCGTCTTGCCGACCCCGCCCTTGCCCAGAAAGAAAGCTATTTTTTTCATACGTTAAAACCGAAATCCTTAATCAACATGGAGCATATCCATAATCGAAGCAAGAGCGTCCTGCGAAAAATCCGCCCGCGCAACCATGAGCCTGAGCTCATGCTCCATATACGGCAAAAGTTCAATCGCAATCGCGGCCGGAGGCGAGGGAAGCCCCATAAAACTCCCGCAGACCAGAATGGTAAAAAGATTCTCCATCTCGTTTACCTCGAAGGTGAGCATATCCGTGGCCTTGATTCTATGCACCTCGGTTGCAAGACGCCACACCTTGCCCGCAAAACCAAAAACCCTTTTTAGGGCTAAAATAGCACCCATAGCCACCTCAAGCCAGCCAGGTTAATCCGGCTCCCGCACAGCCTCGATACAGCGATGAACCGCCGTCCCCCCGCGCGGACATATTCAAAACCCTCATACAAAAAAGCCTGCACAGCCGGAAAACTGTGCAGGCGAGAATCTTGCCTTAAAACCCCTTAAGCGTTTTCGGGAACAACAGCTCCCTTGCCCTTAAAGTTTTTCAGGAACTCAATCATGGTGATAAAGTTGAGAATCAGCATGATGACGTTGATAAGTCCCACAACAACGCCCGTAATAACGCTGCGCGTCTTGGCCATATCAACAAAAAGGTCGGGAACAACAACAACCGTGTACCAGATAATACCAACGGTTACCGTAATCCACAGGAGAATAGCCGGAATGAGAATCAGGTTCGTGTACTTCTCGTTCATCTTTTTCTTGACCCACAGGGCTACAGTTACCATAACAATAGAAGCAATAAGCTGGTTCGCGCCGGAGAACGCAGGCCACAGAAGCGAATACCCGCCCGTATAGGCAAGCCCAACGCCCATGAAAGCCATAATAACCGAAGCGAGCCACTTGTTGGCGAAAATATTGTACGCGCCTGAGTTTTTCTCCTTGAGGGGAAGAGCAAGCTCGCCAATGATGTAGCGGCCCAGGCGGTTCGTGGTATCAAGAGTTGTAAGGGCGAAGGAGGAAACCCAAATCGCCGCAAAGAGAGTCATAAAGTCTTTGGAAATAAAAGGCAGAGCCTTGTTAACCATGGCGCCGAAACTCGTTGTAAAACGGGGAATGGCCGGAGCCTTCAAAAGAGCAGCCGAATCAGGATACGCAAGAAGCCCGAAACCCGCAATGGAAATGACAACCAAAGTGGAGAGGAAACCCTCCGTGAGCATCGCGCCGTACCCCACGAAAAGGGCGTCCTTCTCATCGCGGAGCTGTTTGGAGCTTGTACCCGAAGCCACAAGAGCGTGGAAACCCGACAGGGCCCCGCAGGCGATAACCAGCGGAATTGTCGGCCAGAAGGGAGACGGATGCCCGCCTATGGCCGGAGCGCTAAAAGTCGTGGCAGCCGGAATAGCATCAAAGCCCTGGAAAGATATGATGGCCGCCGCGCCGCCCACGAGAAGCCCAAAGTACAAAAGGAAAGAGTTAAGATAATCCCTGGGCTGGAGAAGGATATTAACCGGCATGGCCGAAGCAATCACAACGTAGATGAAAATAACGCCAAACCAGGCTTCCTTTGAGGCCTTAATCCCGTATTTTGAACCCACGGCAAAAGCCCCAATGAGAAGAGCGATGCCGATAAGGGTGCTTACCCCAATACCCAGCTTGGTCCTGTACATAAGAACACCCAGAACTATTGCCGCCGCGCAGAAGAGGAAGAAGGTGGAAGCAACCTCGCCGCCTCCGCCCGCGAACTGACCCGCCACTATGTCCCCGAAGGCCGCCACAACCAGAATACAGAGGAACAGAATAAACCAGCCGAAAGACTTGCCCGCCTTCTTTCCCATGAGGTCCTGGGCCACGTACTGGACAGAGCGCCCATCGTAGCGCACCGAGGCCACGAGCGCCAGATAGTCGTGGATAGCGCCCACAAAAATATTGCCGAACCATACCCAGAGAAGACCGGGCAGCCAGCCCCATACAACCGCGATGGCAGGCCCTGTAATCGGCCCCGCGCCCGCGATAGACGCGAAATGATGTCCGAACAAGACGTACTTGCTTGTCGGGACATAGTCGACCCCGTCCGAAAGCCGCTTTGACGGCGCGTCCGGAGCCTCATGAGACCTGCAGAGCTTCGTCTGAAGATTCTTCCCGTATACAAAGTAGAAGATCAGATAAAGCACCAGAGCAATAAGAGCAATAGTCGTACTCATATTCTCCCCCTTCTAAAAAATAACATAATATAGGTAAAAACCACCTATTTTTTTGAATTCTACGCTCCCCTGCATAATTTGTCAAGTTTTTTGTCCGTACTCACTACATATAGGACACTTGCGCCGAATGGGGAATGGATAAACCCAATGCGGCTGAAAACTCCGCCGGAGTCAAGAAGTTCAGGGCTTCATGAGGTCTATAAAAGTGGTATTTATCCAGCCAGGAATCAACAATCCGCCGCAATTCGCTAACGTTCATAGGCTCATAAT
>JAITGB010000203.1 GCA_031280945.1 Spirochaetales bacterium | reverse complement strand
ACTTCCAGAGGGCGGATTTTTCCCGCGCCGCGTGAGGGGAGCCAGGCGGCAAGAAGCGTTACAAGAAGGGAAAATCCGGCGGCAAGGGTGAGCTCGGTTAAGTTAATCTGTATGGGAATGTACTCAAGATAAAACTGGGGATTGAATATACGGATTTTCTCCTCAAGCCCTCCTTCAGGTACAAAGAAAATCGCTGCGAGGACATCAAGGCCGCTGTTTATAAAGGATTCGGCTCCCGCGATAATTTCGTTTATGGAAAGCGAAATAGCGAGCCCCGCGGCAATTCCCAGAAAAGTTCCGCATACGCCCACAAAAAAACCCAAAAGAATAAAAACGCGGGAGATTTCCCTGCCCGGCATTCCAAGACTTTTGAGAATGGCGATTTCTTCCCTCTTTTCAATTTGAAGCATCACGAGGGAGGAAAATATGTTGACCGCGGCAACGCAGATAATGAGGGCCATGATAAAAATCAAAAGATACCGCGTTGTCGTAAAGGAGAGGTACTGGGCGTGTTCCAGGGCGCTCCACGTATACAGGCGGAAGCCCTGGGGCAAATTCCACAAAATGGTTTTTGTATAGGCTTCCAAATCGCCAAAGGGTTTCTCTACCTTGATGCCCACAATTTCGCGGGAGGTCTCCCGCGTCATGATTCGCTCCCCGCGCTCCAGGGGAATGTAGAGCCAGAGTTTGTCCATTTCCTGATACCCCGTTGAAACTACTCCCTTGACGGTAAAGGTTGTAACGCGGGGCATGAGGCCCTCTTCCGCGAAACTGCGGGTCGTGAGAACCTTCACTTCGTCTCCTGAGCCAACGCCAAGCCGCGCCGCAAGTTCCGCTCCGAGTACGGCGCAGTCGGGGCCGGAGAGGTCAAAGGCGCCCTCGCGGATTTCCATGTAGCGCCTGAGGCCCGCATCCTTCTGCCACATATCCGGGGGAAGGGCGCGGAGCGTTACTCCGCCCCTGCCCTTCTTTGAATAGGCGAGGGCAACCCCCTGCCGTTCCCGTACGGCGAGGGTTACACCGGGAGCCGCCCTGAGACGGGCCGCGGCTTCTTCGCCCGTGCCGGGGGCGGCTTGAGATGAGGCTATGGCCTGAAAATGGTATGTGCCCAGTTCCAGATAACGCGCGGTAATTCCCTGAATCATGCCGTCCGATACTTCCATAACGACAACAAGGGGGATAAGGCTCAAGGCCACGCTTAAAACCGCTCCGCGTATGCGCCTGAGGGAGCCGTCTTTTCCGGCTCCGCTTATGTAGCGGCCCGCAAGGATGAGGGACATTTTTTTCATGCCGGCAAGAGTTCTCCTGAGTTGAGAATGTATTTCTGGTCTCCCCTTTCGGCGAGGCTTTTGTCATGCGTAACGAGTATGAGGGTTTTGCCG
The DNA here is from genome assembly GCA_031280945.1 of Spirochaetales bacterium. GTDB lineage: Bacteria > Spirochaetota > Spirochaetia > DTKZ01 > DTKZ01 > JAISAF01. The sequence continues at coordinate 6,240 of JAITGB010000203.1, read as the reverse complement.
TGCTTGCGGACAACGGAAAACAGGAGCTCCTCCACAAGGCGGGAGTTTCCTTCGTCCAGATTGCCCGTGGGTTCGTCCGCCAGAATAAGGAGGGGGTCGTTCATAAGGGCGCGGGCTACGGCTACTCTCTGGCGTTCTCCGCCGGAGAGGGCTGTGGGGTAGTGTTCCTTTCTATCGGAAAGCCCCACATCGGCAATGAGGAGTTCCGCTTTTTCCTTTGCCTCGCCGCGGGAAAGCCCCGCTATGCGGGCGGGCAGCATAATGTTTTCCAGGGCGGTAAATTCCTTCAAAAGATAGTGAAACTGAAACACGAGGCCCAAGACGTTGCGCCTGTATTCGGTGAGCCCGTCTTCTCCCAGTGAGCCGACCTGATAGCGGCCCGCCTCAATGGTTCCCGATGTGGGCGTATCAAGGCCCCCTATGAGGTTGAGGAGGGTGCTTTTTCCGCAGCCGCTTGCTCCTGTGATGACGACAATTTTTCCGGCTTCCACCGTAAAGGAAACGCTGCGCAGGATTGTAAGTTTTTCCGAAGCGCTTGTATAGGTTTTGCTGACCTCTTTTAAGGTAAGAACGGCCTCACTCATACTCTGAGAACCTCCGCTGGTTTTATGGACGCGACCCTGCCCGAAGCAAAGTACGCCGCAAGAGTCGTGGAAAGCATGGCAAACGCGTAAATAAACAGGGCCTCGCCCCAGTATATTTTGGAGGGGACTTCCGTAAGGTAAAAGTACGCGGGGGAAAAAAACGAAACGGCCTGTCCCTGGCTTTGGGGAAACCAGGGCCGCAGGAGCATGTTGAGAAGTCCGGCTGCGCCGTTTACGAGGGTTTCCGCGATGGCGAAAATTTCGTTGACGCGGCCTGCCGCGAGAAAGCCCAAAAGCTGTCCCGCAAGACAGCCCGCAAAGCCTATGAAGGCCCCTTCCAGAATAAAAATAAGTCTGATGGAAAAGGGGGCTGCTCCGAGGGCTTTTAAGACGCCTATTTCCTCTGTGCGCTCGTACACGGAGCGCCGCAGGGACTGGTAGATGTTGCCCGCCACAACAACAAAAATGAGGCCAATCAAAACCATCATCATGATTTTTTCAACGCGCAGGGCTCCGAAGATAGCTTTGTTGTACTCTCTCCAGGAGACAAGACGCGGCTGTCCGCCCACGGCTTCCCGGGCCTGCCGCATGAGGCTCCTGTCGTCAAAATGGTCGTCGAGTTTTATGCCTGTTACGATTTCGTCCGCGGGCGAGAGGAGGCTTTGCGCGTTTGCAAGCGATATAAAGCCCCAGCCCAGGTCGTACTCGTAGTATCCGCAGCGGAAGGTTCCCGCAACGCGGAAGCTCAAATTTTCGGGTTTAAGGCCCGAAAAATCTCCTCCTGAGAGGTTAAGGAGGCTCACATAATCGCCTGTTCGTACGCGGAGCCTTCGGGCAAGCTCGGCTCCCAGAATGAGGCCGCCTGAGAGGTCAAAGTCTCCTTGAACCATGCCGAGCATTCCGGCGAGGGAGGGGTCTTTGTGCATGATGTCCTCCGGCAGGGCGCGTAGAACGCAGATAGTGTTGTCCGAGGAAACTCCCCGCACAAGCGTTTGTATTTCCGCAAAGGGGAAAACTGCCCTCACTCCGGGAATGCTGCGGAGGAGTTTTTCTTCCTGGGCGAGGAGGGGTTTTTCCCGTGAGAGCCGCAGGTGGTAGGAGTTCAGTTCAAGAATCGCTTCGATTGTGGTGAGCTGAAAGCCGTTCATAACGGAGAGGACGGCTATCAGGGTCATAACTCCTACGGCTATGCCCGCTGCGGAGAGTATGGAGGCGGCGTTGCCTTTTTCTTTGCGGCGGGTTTTGAAGTACCGGCCCGCTACGAGGAAAACCCATGAGGGATTTTTCATTGCGCCTCCTCTTCGGGGAATTCTCTTTTCACAAGTTCGCCGTCCTTAAAGTACAGGCGGAGAAAGACTTTTCCTGTCCTGTAGTGTTCCTCTATGCGGGAATACTCGGGTGAGGGGTCATAGAGTTTGATGAGTTTTTTTTCCTGGTTTACGAGGTACTCTTCCTGCTTAAGTTTTTTGTCTATGTCGTAGGTATATGTCCATTCTTCTGTGCCTTCGCGCAGATGCCTTTCCTTGCGCGTTATTTTTCCGTCTGTGTAGGTAAAGAGGGTTTGTTCAACCTGGAGGCTGTTTTCAAAAATGTCTTCCCGCTGGATTTCTCCCTCAGGGCTGTAGGCGAGGCGGGTTTGCCGCTCGCCGGCGAGCGAGTGTTTTTCGCGGAGTGCGTCCGGGGAGTTTTCGTGGTAGCGGAAATCAACTTTCTCTACAAGAACGTTGTCGCGGTATTCTTCCTGCATGAGTACGTTGCCTCTCTTGTCGTAGCGGAACATGAACTCCAGTTTTTCAAAGGAGTGCCATTCTTCCCTGATGATGCCGCCTACAAATGTGTAGATTGCGGTGTAGAGGGCTCCGTCCGCGTACCTTCTTTTTACGCCGCGAAACTCTCCTGAGGGGAGGTAGAGGTATTCTTCGCGGTAGTCCTGGCCGCCTCTTTGCGCGGCTTCTCCCCGCGTGAAGGTAATCTGGCGGGGTTCGCGGAGTTTGTACTCAAAACGGAAGCGTCCGTCTTCTTTGCCGCCGGAAAAGAGGGCTTCTTCCTGTACGAGGCCGTTGGGGTAGTAGAGCGTTTGGCTGTCTTTTTCTCCTTCGCGGTAGAGGGATTCTTCAAGAAGCGTTCCTTCTTCGGAATACAGGCGTTCCCAGCGGCGGACTTCTCCGTCTTCGCGGGAAAAAAGCGTGCGCTTTTCCCTGTTGCCCAGCGTTTCTATAGCGAGGCTGTATTCATAGTCTGATTTTTCTTCGGGGTTTATGGGTTTTACGAGGAGGCCGGAGCTGTTTGACTGGTACCAGTTTTCGGGAAAGAGGCCGGAGGTAGTGAGGGTAAAAAGCAGGAGAAAAAGGAGGCCCCGCGCGCTGCGCGCGCGGGGGCGGGCCGCCTGGCGGCCCGGGCCGTGGGGCGCAAGGGATAGAAGCGGAAACCCCGCAGAAACCGCGAAGCGGTTTTGAGGAGTTGGAGCGGATAGCCCGGTTTTTGCGCAGCAAAAAGGCGCCCATTTTGCGAAAAAAATTGTACGCGGCTTCATAGTCCTTCCAGGAGGCTGTCGAGCCAGGCGTCTTTGCCGCCGGGGATGAGGCTGGTCATGTCTTCGCCTGTGCCGAGGAACGAGACGGGGAGGCCCAGTTCGCGGGAGATGGCGATGAGGATTCCGCCGCGCGATGTGCCGTCGAACTTGGTGAGGACAACGGAGTCAACGCCGACTGCTTCGTGGAAGACTTGTGCCTGGCTGAGGCCGTTTTGCCCTGTTGAGGCGTCGATGACGAGGATTTTTTTGTAGAGCGCGGGTTCTGTTTTGCTCCGGATGATTTTGTCGATTTTTTGCAGTTCGCGGATGAGGTTGGCTTTGTTCTGGAGGCGGCCTGCTGTGTCGGCGAGGAGGAGTTTTTCGCCCCGGGAACGGGCGCTTTCTATGGCGTCAAAAATGACGGCGCCGGGGTCGGCGCCGGGGGCTTGGCTCACGACGCGAAGGCCGAGTCTTTTGCCGTGGAGGAGGAGCTGGTCGATTGCGCCTGCGCGGAAGGTGTCGCCCGCGGCGAGGACTATGCCTTTTTCTCCTGTCTGGTTTTTGTAGTAGTGGGCGAGTTTTGCGAGGGTGGTGGTTTTGCCTGCTCCGTTGACGCCCAGAAGGAGAAAGATGTTGAGGCGCCCGGCCTCAAGTTCCAGGGGCTCGAAGCGCACGAGGCCGCCGAGTCTGCGCCGGAGGAGGGCTCCGGCTCTTTCGCGCGATTTTTCTTCGCGTGCGCGGGCTTCTTCTTTTAATCCGGTTTTTAATTCTGCCTTGAGTTCGGCTGCGAGCTGGGCTGAAACCACGGGGCCCACATCGGCTTCTATGAGGGTGTCTTCGAGGTTTTCAAAAAATTCGGGGGCATCCTGGCCTGAGCGGAAGAGTTCTTTCAGTTTTTCTCCGAGTGTGCGCAGCATATTTTTTTAATCCTTACTCCCTGTATTTTCAGTGTTCAGCGCGGCGGAACTCCGGCGCTAATCCTCGTCCCGGCTGTCGGGGTATTTTTGGGATTCTTCTCCTGTTCGTATGTATTCCCGCAGTTTTTGTATGGCGTTTACCAAAAGCGAGCCGCTCAAAAAAATACTTCCAAAGTAGGCATAATACAGGAATTTTGCGTTTCTATCCATACTTTGGGCTTTCTCCCTGTCGTAGCCGGAAAAATTGGTGAACTGGGTAAAGCCGAAGAACTCGTTCTGGTACAGGCCGTACAGGGCGAGGGGCAGGGGGAGGCTCAAAACAAAAAAGCCCCACGCCCGGTAAAATTCTTCGCGTTTTATTTCTACTCTGTCGTTCCAGCTAAAGACGCTGCGGGGGAGGGCGTGGGGCCCTGCCGCGCCGGCAGCGTTTGAGGGCAGCACCCGCGTTTTGTAGCCTGAAAGGCTCAAGGAGAGAATGTCGGGAGCGCCGCCGGAGGGGAGCGGCAGGGGGGTTTGGCCTTTTTTCATGGCTCCGAGGTATACGTCGGCTCCTTGAGGGAAGCTGTCCACGAGGATTTCCGGCAGGGGGTTGGGGTTTAGGGGAAAGGTGAGGCTCCGGCTGGAGCCTGCCTCAAGTGTGAGGGTTTCTTCAAAAACATCGTGGCCGTCCGCGTAGAGGGAAATCCTGTACTCTTTGGGCTCAACGTAGGCGAGTTTTACGCGGCCAATGCCCGCGAGTTTATCGTCCACAAATACCAGAGCATCTCCAGGTTCCGCTTTGATTTCAAGGGTGGCCCAGGGCCTGCCCGTAACCGCGTCCGCGAGGGAGAGAAAAATTTTGTCGACAAGAGCTTCAAGCTCGTCAAGGGAGCCTGAGGCTGTGGAAGAAAAAAGAACGCGCCCGGCCCGCGCGCCGTAGAAAGAAACGGAAACGGAAATATATCCGGCGAGGTTTTCCTGAATTACGCCTGAAAGAAAATAATCCGCGTCCGCTTTAAGGGCCGGCCTTTGCGGATTTGACACGGGGGGGAAAAGCCCCAAAGACCTGTCCGCTCCTCCTGGAGATGAAGATGCCCCCGCAGCCTGAGAGCCCGGCGGGCGCGGGGAGCTTCCCGAAGAAGACGCCCCCGCCGCGCCCGCCGGAGGCGGGGTTGGAGTTGGAGCAGCCCTCTTTGTACCCGGCCCCATGAGGAGGATTTTCTTTTCGCGGACAAACTGTACGTCCTGGGGGGAGAGGGCGTCCGCGAGGAGGAGCTTTTTTCTTTCCTCCGCAAGCTCTTCGCGGAGGGTTTCCTCTTTGGCCGTATCGCGCAGGCCCGCTCCCGCAAAATACAGAGCGGAAATGTTTTCGCCCAGTTCGTTAATTTTTTTGAGAATTTTTTCTCTCTCCTGGGTGATGAGGCCCCGCGCGTAATCTTCCGCCTCGGCCTCGCCTATTGTGTGCGTCGGCACTTCGGAGAGTTTTTCGCGGAAAAGGCGGGCCACGTTCTCCCCCAGAAAAGCCCCCCGCGCCTGCGTCCCGCTAAAGCGGAATTCCGCCACGGCAAGGTAGGCTTCCGTGTTTTTTTCTCCGGGCATAGCCCAGTCTTCCGCCAAAACCCTTGCCTGCGCGTACAACTGTCCGCCGGCAAAGTGCAGGAGAACACACAACGCGCACATAAAGAGAAAGCGCGTAGCCGCGCGCCGCAGCATCACGAGCATCGCGCCCATAGGCTAATCCCGCCCGTTCTGGTTAAAAACTTTCCAGACAGCCGCGACAACGCGCTCCGGCACAAAAGGCTTAACAATAAAATCCCGCGCCCCAAGCTGAATGGCGCGCACAACAAGCTCCTCATCGCCCAAGACCGCCGACACAATAACCCGCGCACACGGGTCAAAGCGCGTAAGCTCCCGCAGAAAAGTAAAAGCATCCATACCCGCAGGCGGAAGAACAATATCAAGAAGAACAATATCGGGTTTGAGCCTTCCGTACAGGCGCAGGCCCTCCTTCCCGCTGTGCGCCTCGCCCGCCACACATACCCCCGCCTCCTCCAGAACCTCCCGGACCGCGCCGCGCATAAAGGGTAAATCGTCAATAACCAAAGCCCGAATCGCTTCCATACCGTATACCCTGCTTACCCCCGCGCCCCATGACCCGCATACCCCGCTCCCGCCTGCCACAGCCAGCGCAGATACTCCTCGATAAAATTATCAAGCCCCCCGTCCATAACAGCCTGCACATTGGCCG
>JAITGB010000015.1 GCA_031280945.1 Spirochaetales bacterium | reverse complement strand
GTTTTGGTTTATAGGCGCAGCGGGCCTTTTGCAATACGGAAATTTCCATAGTGATTCTCCTTACAGGATTTAAGATTGGTTTACAAGTGTACCCGCAGGGGAGGGGAATTTCAAGATGTCGGCGGGACCCACGGCCCCCACCACCTGCAATCCCCGCGCCGCTTCGCGGCATACACCCCTCCGCCGCGCTCCGCGCGGCGGAGGGCCAGCACCGGGCACATGGGCGGCCTTAAACTCCAGCCCTGAACCTGTAAAAATATTTGTGGAAACAGCCGCTCATGGGGGAACCCTGATTTTTCGACAGCCCCGTTATGCGGCGCGGTCTATTGGCCTATTTTAATGTAATTACCTGCAAAGGCTCGTTTAGAATTCCGCATACTCGTCAAAACAGGAGAGTAAAAATCCCTGGTATAGGGAGGAAGCCCCCCCGATACGGAGCCATTAGTCTCCGGTGGAGCGCGGCGGGGTATGCGTTTGTCTGTTTGCGAAAGGGGGGTGGAGGCGCGGGGTTTGTGTGCGGCTTTTGGAGGGGTGCGTCCGCCGGTGGGCGGGGCTTACGGTTTGGCTGTAGAGTGATTCCTGTAACCTTTCTTCGGGGCCTGGCGCAAGGGGTTGGCCGCAATCCCGAAGGGATTGCGGGTTTCCCGTGGGCCGCGCAAGGGTTTTGCTTCGATTCCGCCGGTTCGCTGAAGCGAACCGTGAAGTCGCAAAACCAGTGGATTGAAGCGGAAATACAGCCCTTCGGGCTTTGTTCCGAGTGGAATGATTGTCGTGTGCGCTAAAGCGCACACCGGAATCCCGCAGAAATCGCGAAGGCGATTTTGAGGAATTGGAGCGGAAAGCCCGACTCTGCGTTTTTTTTGCCGGAGGCAAAAAAAACGCAGAGGTGCGCCCAAATTCTTTATCTCTTCCTGATTCTTGCGCTTCTTCCCGTCATTGAAATTTGTCTTGCCTTCAAATTATGCCGATAAAAATACTGTACGGCACGCCTTCCGGCGGCGGCATTTTTTTGAAAAAAACGGCAAGAGCAGGATGAGGCTGGGAGGCAAAATACTCTGCATTTTTACGGTTCTTCTCATTTTTTTTGCGGGCGGGGGGGAGCTGCGCGCGCTGGGTTCGCGGGACGATGCGATTGTTGGGGCGAAGGCTCTTATCGTGGAGAAGAGGTACAATGAGGCTCTTCTGCTCCTGACGGATTTTATACGCAGGGAGCCGGATTTGGCGGACGAGGCGGAGGAGCTGATTCGGCGTATTCTTGTGATTCGGGGGAACTACTACGATATTTACGAGGAGCTTATCCGCGTTCTGTACACGGAGAAGAACGTGGAGAGGGCCCTGGAGCTGATTGCGCGGCTTGAGAGCCTTGACTTTAATCCTAATCCTGAGGCTGTTGCGGCTCTTGCGCGGGCGAAGGATTCGGCGCGTTTTATTTATAATCAGGAGCAGTTTACGGCGATTATGCAGGAGGCTCTTGTTATGCTCAATAGGGGGGATTATTGGGCGGCGGCGGCGCGTTACTTAAGCGGTTTTGGTATGGGCCGTGAGTCTTTTGAGGCGGGCAATTACGGGGACGAAGTTGAGGCCAGGGTGGAAAGCGTGATACAATCTGTGCGCCGGGGGACGGAGGCTTTTCTTGCGGGAGAGGCGCGGCAGAGGCAGGCGGCGCAGGCTCTTCTCTCCTCTTCCCGCGGGACGGACGGTGTGGCCTTTAACCGGGCTTTGTCTGAATATGTGGAGGTTTTTCATTCGGTGTCCTCAATGCTGAAGACGTCTCTCTTCGCGGCTTCTGCCCTGAGCGGCCAGAACGATGCGCTGACGGGTTCGGGCCACGAGGATTTGTACCTGGGCTATACGGAGAGGTTTATCACGGGCCGCCAGAATTCGGGCGCGGTTGAGGGTATCAAGGGCGCGGCGGAGCGTCTTCTGCGGGAGACTTCGCGGCCTGTTGTGGAGCTTATCAAGGGGCGGGCGGCGGCTCTTTGGGAGGCGGGACGGGTTTTTGCCGAAAAGGAGGATTGGGAGGCGGCCCTGAGGAGTTTTGCCCAGTCTGAGGGTCTTACGAGCGAGGCTCTGCGCATCGCTTCCCTGTGGTACGAGACTCTTCCTCTTGAAGGGAGCTGGCTGGAGGCGGACGCATGGAGGGTGGCGAGGGCGGAGCTTCCTCTCTTTTTGAGTTTGACAACCCTCAAGACGGCTTCGCAAACCTCTTCGCGTTTGGCGAGGATTATGAGGCCGGCTTCGGCGGCGGGCCTTGTGTCCCGCGAGGATGCTGCTGACCTGCGCTCTTTCCGCGAGAGCCTTGCGGGAACGCAGGAAACCCTTGCGGCCCTTGATACGGAGTGGAAAAATTTCACTGAGACTACGGGGAATAATCCTCTGTCGCCGGAGGATGCGGTAAGCGTTTCGGCGGCCCAGGGGGGCGATATTGCGGCGAGCGGCGAGAAGTTTACGCGGCTTGAGGTTGCTATTCTCGATAGAATCGCGGCGGAGGAAATACAGTCGCGGGAGGCGGTTCTTGCGGGGGTGAGGGCTGATTACCAGAAGAGCCGTTCTCTTGTGGAGGGTCTGGAGCAGAGGGTTGAGGAGTCTCCGGGCGTGTACGCTTCGCGGCGGGCGTATTATCCCAGGGAGGGGCTTGATATTTTGCAGGGGCTTTCCGAAAGTCTTGCGGGCCTTGAGGCCTCTACGCGGGAGGCCCTTGCCGCGTACGAGAGGGAGCCGGCGCGTCTTCACCGCGACCTGCGATTGTCGGAGAAAATGGAGAGGGCCCGCGTCCAGTTGAACGAGATTATAGAGGCCCGCGCGCGGGCTGCGTCTTCGGCGGCGACGGCCCGAGCCAATCTCCTTCAGGCGGAGAGGCACAAAACCGAGGGTACGGCGCGGCTCGATGATGCCCAAAAGGCTATTGCGGCTTCGGACTTTACCCGCGCGAGAGCTTCCCTGGCCGCGGCGCGCAGGAGTTTTACGAGTAGTCTTGCGCTTCAGGAAGATGTTTCCTTCCGGGCGGGGAGCGATGAGCGTCTTAAATCCCTGGACGCGGACATGGTCGAGGCGCAAAACCGTATCGTGATTGCGGAGGTGTATTCTCTGCGCGAGAAGGGCAGGAGCCTGTACGTGGAAGGCGACTACGATGATGCCCAGGAGGTTCTGGAACGGGCTCAGAAGCTGTGGCTCACGACGCACACGGAGGAAGAGCCGGAAATCGCCTACTGGCTGAGTTATGTGCAGAACGCTCTTCTTGTGAGTTCGTACCGGTCTGTTTTGGTAACAGACCCTCTCTACAACGAGATGAACCAGCTTTTAAGCCTTGCGCGGCAGAATTATCTGCTTGCCCAGGATTTCATCAGTACGGGTAACAGGCGGGATGCTCTTGTGGAACTCAGGCGGGCGGACGAGAAGCTCATTCAGGTAAAAAAGACTTTTCCTTCAAATCAGGAGGCGAGCGTTCTTACTCTGCGGGTGGCTTTTTTGCGCAACTCGGGGGATTCGGGGGAGATGTTCAGGACTATGTATAACGCTTCCCTCGCAAAGGTAAATCCGAACAACAGGGATACGACGCAGGAGGCCTATACGGAGATTCAGGACCTTCAGCAGATTAATCCGAACTATCCGGGAATCCGGGGTACCATCAACGAGATAGAGATTCTTCTGGGCTACAAGCCGCGTCCGCCAGACCAGAAGGCTCTTGCCGAGGCCCGCAGGCTGTACCAGCAGGCATACCAGATTGTGGCCCGCAACGACAGGGCCCAGTTTCCCATAGCTCTGGAACAGCTTAACAGGGCCCTGCGCCTCGACCCGGAGAGCCGTCAGGCTGTCGAACTCAAGATGAGGATTGAGATTGAGGCGGGCGGGGATTCGATTACGAGTGTTCTTTCCAGCGCTGCGGAGGAGCAGTTTCGCAGGGCCGAGCGCCACGTGAGCGATGGAAACTTTCTTGCGGCCCTGGCTATTGTGGAGAATCTTCTGCGCGGCAGCGAAAACAGAAAGTATCCTCCGCTTCTGGAGCTGAAAAGGAGAATAGAATCACAGTTGTGATGCGTTTTCCGGCTTTCCTTGCGGCGGGCCTTGCGTTTTTTTTATGCGTCTCCTTTCCTGTCCCGGGCCAAAATATGTTTTGGGAATCGCCGGAGGCTCTTGTCAAGTCCGAGAGCCGTTTTCCTCAGGCTGCGTCGGGCGGGGGCTTTATGGCCCTTGTGTGGCAGGAGCCTGTGGAAAGCGGGGAAAACAGGGGCGTAAACTATCTTTCCATAAAGACAAGCCGCGACGGGAAAACCTGGGTTACGCATGAGCGTTTCGCGGGCCCCTATCCGTTTTTCGCCGCGCCGAACTCAATTTTTTCTCTTACCATGGACCCCCAGGGGGTGATTTTTGTTGCTGTCCTGTCGGGGGCGGCCAGCATGGATTTTTTTGTCTCCCGCGACGCGGGGAGGACTTTCAGGCAGACGTCTCTTGAACGTTTACCCATCACGACTCTCGCTCCGAGGCTCTTCTACACGGAGGAGGAGAACCTCCTCCTCTTTATAACGCAGGAGCTTGCGGGCGCTTTGTCCATTTTTTCGGCGGTGTCCGAGGATGGCCTGTCGTGGTCGGAGTTTGCGCCCCTTGTGCCGGAGCCTGAGCTTACTTTGAGTTTTCTTCCCCAGCATACGTCTTTTGAGGGCAGGGAATACGTGGTGTTTCAGGCGGTGCGCCTGCGGGAGGGCGGGGGCTATCAGCTCCACCTGAAAACAAGCGATGACGGCGGAAGAACCTGGGGCCCTGTGCGGCTTTTGACGAACTTCGGGGAAGTGGTTGACGGGGTAAACCAGAGGGCGGAATCCTTTGACAATGAGCGCCCCCACATAGCGGTTGTGGGGGAGGGGCTTGCTGTGGCCTGGGAAAGGCGCTACGGGCGCAGGCTCAAGCAGGTTTACTACATGGAGATTGACGGGGAGGGGGCTCTGAGGAGGTCGGCAGAACAGGTTACGCGGGGAATGCGGCCTTCAAGTTTTCCGCAGATTATCCTCCACGGGGAGATGCTTCACCTTGTGTGGTTCGACGGGCGGCCCGGGGAGGAGCATATTATTCTCGCCTCGCGCAGGGGGATTTTCTGGGAACAGAAGGATTTAAGCGTGTCCCTCAGGGGAGTTTCCATTTTTGGAAGGCCGGTCATGAATGGCGGAGACTTGTCCGTGTTCTGGGAAAACAGGCAGGGCGAGGATTCGCGCATTTTCTTCCTGCAGAGGGATACGAGCGCTCCCGCGCCCGTTCTTGCCGCGTCAAACTTTACGGCGGGAAAACGCTCCGGGGAAAATGCGGCCAGGCTCCAGTGGACACAGCCTGAGGATTCTTCGGGCATACTGGGCTTCGCGTACCAGTGGACCCGTAGTCCGCGGCCTTCTCTCCCCCACGTAATTATGATTCCCGAGAGCCAGCGTTCCATCGAAGTTACAGCGGACGCGGACGGCCCCTGGTACTTCCACATAGCCGCTCAGGATAAGGCGGGAAACTGGTCTCCCGCGGCCAGTATCGAGTATTACAGGGACACAACGCCGCCGGGTAAAATTGTCTTTCGGGAGCCCGAACAGGACGAGCTGGGTTTTCTCGTTTCCAACAGCTTTACCCTAAACTGGCTGCCGCCGGACGAGCCCGTGGCCGGCTACACGTACAATTTTCAGTACGCAGGGGAAGAGCGCGACCCTGATTACGAAAAGGAATTCTCATCTCCGTATCTTCCCCAGGCTTCTCTTCTTCAGGAGCCTGAGCTTTCTTTTGAGAACAACGACAACGGCGCCTGGTCCCTGTCCGTGGCGGCTATTGACGAGGTGGGCAATGTAGGGCTTCCCGAAACGATTTTTGTATACCTCAACAAGTACAGGCCCGTTACCTATATCTCCCTTGTCAACGATACAAAGGACGAAATAGGTCAGATTTTTCTTACAATCTGGGGCAGGGGTTTCAGCGAAGACGGCGAAGTTTCGGACATTCTTATTGACAAGGACGGGGCCGAACCCTGGGATTATGTTTTCCGGCGTTCCTCAGGGGAATTTACAGTTGATAGTGATAGAATTATAAGTGATTTTCACGTACATAATATACAAAACGGCGATTATCTTATAGGTGTGCGCCATCCCCTGCGGGGAGTTGTTTTTGCCCAGAACTCCCTGCATCTTGAAATGTCAGGCCTCATCAAGTTTGGAGATTTTACCTCCCGCTACGAGCCTGGGTGGAAGGCCCTGCGCGGAGCCCCGCTTCTTGTGAGGAGCGAAGCCGTCCTCCTCTGGGTTCTCGTAGCCTTTTTTGCCTGCGCCATGCTTTTCTCGGCGTACAGGCTGGCGGCCCTTGTGCGGGAAGGACAGCGGCTGCGCGGTGAGGCCCTGGCCCTCGCATCGGGAGACGATGAACACTGGCGGAAGAAACAGGAAAGGATAAGCGGTATGAGAAAACGAGGAATAGGCCTGCGGCTAAAGTTTGCCCTGTTTATTACGGTTTTGGTTATATCCGTAGTGCTTATGGTTGCCCTGCCCCTGGCAGCCTATATGTCCGGCAATGAGGAGAGAAACCTCGCGGAGGGCCTGTATCAGCGCTCGGCTGTTCTTCTGGAGAGCCTCGCCACAGGCTCGCGGAGCTACCTCCCCGGCGCGAACCTTCTGGAGCTCAACCTCCTTCCCGCCCAGATTTCCGCCATGGAGGAAGCCCTTTTTGCCACGATTAGCGGCAGAAGCCAAAGAGACATCGCAGCCTACGGCTACGTCTGGGCAAGTAACGACCCAAACATAAAAGAAAAAATCGATACCGGGGAAATGGCTCCCGGCGTAAGCCGTATGCAGGACGATATTTTTACCCTTGAAGCCCAAATTGCCGAAGAAATTAATCTACAGGCGCGAACAGCCCTTGCCGGAATAGCCGCGGAAATAGGAAAACTTACCGAAGAGGGCAGGAGCCTCGCTCTGCGCACGGACGTGGCTTCGCAGAACAGGCTGCAGGATATTCAAACCTCTGTGCGTACACTCGAATCGAGAGTCAACGAACAGCTATCGTCTCTTGCGCAGGCAATAGGCTCCTCCCCCCCCTTCCGCGTTGAGCGCAGGGATTATTCCGGCGAACCCTGGTATAAAAGACTCCTTTTTACCCTCAAAGACGTAATGGGCTCTCCGCGCATTTTTGACGAAAATACGCTTGAATACACTTTTTATAAACCAATCCTCTACCGCACAAGCGGCGTTGATGTGTACTACCGGGGCCTCGTGCGGCTGGGCGTATCAACGGAAAACATTCTCTCGCAGCTTGAAGACTCGCGCCGCATCCTCATAACCATTACCTCAGGCGTCGCCCTCGTAGCCCTGATTATCGGAATAGGCGGAGCCCTTGTTCTTGCAAGTATAACCGTTATCCCCATAAACCGCCTTATGCGCGGAGTTGAAAGAATACGCGACACAGAAGACAAAGAAGAACTGAAAAACTACACCATTGACGTAAAAACGCGCGATGAGATTTTCGACCTTGCCGAAGCAATAAACCAAATGACGCGCGGCCTTGCGCGGGCCGCAGCGGCAAGCAAAGACCTCACCGTAGGAAAAGAAATCCAGAAAATGTTTATTCCTCTGGAAATAGGCCCCGGCGGAAAAAAACTTACCGTAGGAAAAGTTGAAACAGGAGGAGCGGAATTCTTCGGCTACTACGAAGGCGCAAAAGGCGTCTCGGGAGACTACTTTGAATACCGCCAGCTTGACGCAGACAACTACGCCTTTATCAAATGCGACGTTTCAGGCAAAGGCGTTCCCGCAGCCCTCATCATGGTGCAGGTAGCAACCGTGTTTATCTCCTACTTTAAGGACCACGACTCCGACGCCGGAAAAATCAGCATGGTACCGCTGCTCTACAGAATTAACGACATTGTTGAGTCCCTCGGCTTCAAAGGACGTTTTGCCGCCATGACGCTGGGAATACTCAACATAAAAACCGGAGTGAGCCGCATTACCCACGCAGGCGACAGAGTCCTCAATATTTACGACGCAGCCTCGAAAGAGTTTTCCCCGCGCCTCATGAACGACAGCCCCGCCACAGGAGTTTTCCCCAATTTTATGGTGGAAACCCGCTCACCCTTTGAACAGATTCAGCTCAGGATGAACCCAGGAGACATCAACATGCTCTTTACCGACGGCGTTGAAGAATCGCACAGAAAACTCCGCAAACCCAATTTTGACATCATGCAGCTTCCGCCCGACAGAGAAGGCGACGAACCCATTGAAGATGAAATGCTCGGGAACGAAAGAATCAAAGCGATTTTTGAAGCCGCCATGAACAAAGGAAAGTTCCGCATGGAGAAAGCCCACAACCCCGTAACAGGCGAAGAACTTGTATTTGATTTTGCCGCCTGCGAACCCACCGCGGAAAGCGCGGTAAAAGCCCTCGTGTCCGTTGAAAAAATCTGGCGCACCTATCCCCACCCCCGTGCGAACGCAAATAACCGCGTCATGGTAGACAAAGTAGTAGACGAGTTTTTGAAAAAAACTTTCTCGCTGTATGCGCGGTACTACAGCCACCCCATGGAAAACCCCAATCCTGACGAATACCCCAACTACAACTTCTACACCCACCTCATGGAGGACGACCAGTACGACGACCTCACCCTCCTCGCCATACGGAAAAAGTAAAACCATGCCCAGGTTTTTCTGCGACAACTGCAATAAAGAAGTAAGCTCCACAGATTCCCTATGCCCCCGCTGCGGCCGCCCCTTTAACGACGTCCTGTGCCCCCGCTGCGGCTTCACCGGCGTCCCCACGCTTTTCTCGCGCGGCTGCCCCGTATGCGGCTACATGAGCCCCCCAAAAAACGCGCCCGGCATCAGCGCCTCCCCCCTCGCCCCCGCCCGCAAAAATCGTACACAACCCCGCCTCTCCCCCTGGGTATTTCTCGCCGCCATCGCGGGCCTGGGACTCGCCCTCGCAGCCTTCGCGTATGCGCTTATGCGGAGATAAAGATTCAGGGCGCCTTTTTTGCTGGCGCAAAAAACCGGGCTTTGCGGGGCTTCGGTCTTTTTGGGCCAGAGGCCCAAAAAGACACCAGCGGTTCGCTCCGCGAACCGCAAGTCCCCTCCAATCCCGTGCGCGCCAAAGGCCCCGCCGCCGCAGCTTCGCCGCGGCGGCGGCCCGGGCGCTCCGCGCCCGGCGTCCCCCTCCCCCCGCCGCTTCGCGGGAAAAAAAGTATGTATATAAATATAAGGTTTGATAGATAAATGAGTGATTAACTCAATGTATCGTGTTCTTTGATATAGTTTACAGCGTTCATCAAATAATTTTCTCCGTTTTTAAACCTTCCTAACCCGGTGTTGCAACTATCGCAAATAAATCCGCGTATATTGCCGGTATGATGGTCATGGTCTGCGACAATTTTAGCGGTTACTCCCACAATAGACCGTTTTCTGCAAATAGGACACAAAAAAGGCTCGCCCTTTTGGGGTTTTTGCTTTTCCATGTGTTTGGCCTGCTTGGTTTTAGGGGCGCGTTTATCAATGGACGTTCTGCATTTCTGGCAGGTTGGTCTTCTAATTATGCCGTGCAAGTTGTTTTGGTTTCTGGAGAAATTTTCTGTGGGCTTTAAACAATGGCAAACATTACAAATTTTAAAATCAAACTTATCGCCGGTTTTTGTTACATCAATTTCTTCCACATCTTTTTTAGATACAATCCACTGGGTGTCGCTGCCGATTAACCAAATTAAAAGACTTTTCCCTCTATCCTCTTTTATTATACCTACAGCATCTTTGTCAAAATTGGTTTCAAGTTTTTCTTGAATATCGTTTCTGACCAAGTACCCTTTTCCTTGTTTGCAGATAATCCACCCGTTCATCTCTACGCTTCCAAAATATCCGTAGGGATTTTCTTGTCTGGACAAAAAAGCCATTTTGCAGGCATTTCCTTTTTTGCCTTCAAAAGCCTTGTTTTTGCTATATGTATGTATTCCTGCGAAATATCCACGCCGAGATATTTTCGATTAAATAAGAAAGCCATTTTACAGGTAGTTCCAGAACCGCACATAGGGTCGAAAACCAAATCCCCTTCGTTACTCCATGATACTATGTGGTCTTGCGCTAATTTCTCCGGAAAAGTGGCGGGATGCTTAAAAGCTATTTTATCGGAAGTGGTTCCTCCGAGACCTACCGCGTATTGTCCCTTTTAAATATACTCTTATGAGAAGGCTGCAATCCCGGACGTAACGAAAGATTGACAAATAAAGTTCTTGCAGGATATGCTTTTGAAAGAGGTAAAAGCCCATGATGATGTATGACCTTTGTGAACGGTGCGGCAATGAGATTGCTTGGGATCCTGATTTTGCGGATTATGGAACCGGGTACATTGTAACCGAGTCGCTTATAGATCAAAACGGTGTTTTCATAAAGAGCAAAGAACACTATGAAACGTGGTGTGATGATTGCATAAAAAGCTGCGCCGTCTTTGATGCAGAAAATAAACTTTATTCATCCCCTTAGTCTTCGCTTAATTCCCATATCTGGTGATGGGGCATCCCGCTGCCGGCAACAATACCTTTTCTTCTCCAGAAAAATAAGGCTTGGCGGACTTCGATTTTCCAGCGTTTTTCGTTATGGTATTCGATAGTATCATCACACATTTCAGGGTGAATGTCTTTTACAAGTTCATATAAGTCGAGTGTCGTCAATTGGCTGTGATTTTCTAATAGAAATCTAACAGTTTTGACAAAAATGCTGTGCCGCGTTTCTTTGTTTTTATAACGCTTTATAAATATATCATTGATTTTCTGCCCTTGCTCAAGGAGCAGTTTTAATTCGAAATCATTTCGTTCTTTAAAAGTTTTATCCTGCACTCGTTCTATTTTTTGGCTTTCTTTATGGATTCTTGCAAGAAATGGTTTATCGAAGATATGCCCAAGGGACACATAGTCCAGAACATCCTGTTTAATAGTCTTGATTAATTGAGAATCGTCAATTAAAACACCATATTCAAAATTTGTTCTTATGCCTCCATTAGTCAAATTTGCCGATGTAATTATAGCGTATGATTCATCGATAATATAGATTTTTGCGTGAAGTTTATTTAGACTCGAGATTATTGTTTTCTTAAAAGTATTATAGATTTTTAATAGAGCTATTGGTTGTGTGACATTATCAATAATATTTCGTGCTGATAAATTGGTAAGTATTTGTATGGACTTGTCAGCTATGTTGCCAATAGAATCAAGCAGAATTGAAACTCCCTCATGATTTATATATGGACTTGAGAAAATGATTTCTTGCCTTGTTTTGCACAGAACATCCCGGAATTTATTCTCAAAGGGACTTTTTAGTAAAGTAACAGACATAAAACTGCGCCTTTATTGAAAACGACCATTTCAAATCCGTTGCGGACTGTTTTTTCTTTTAACGGATTAAACGTTTTTGGTTTTCCTTTTGATAAAATGAACATAAACTCATAAGCGTTGGTATACGCATTGGAGCGCATAAACGGCGTATTTTTCTTTTGATATATCATTACATCGTGCATATTAAAACCTATTTCCTGAAAATAAAGACCCTGGCGAAAACTGGTTAAACTTTTGCCGCCGTTAATTTTATCGCCTACAACCCAAACTACAACACCGCCCTCTTTGAGAACCTTAAACAAACCTTCCGCTATGCGCTCAAACTCAAAGGAGTAGCCTCTGTAATTCCGTAAATTGTCATACGGCGGAGAGGTAACAACCAAATCAATGCACTCATCGGGCATGGAGGCCATAAATTTTACACAATCGGCGCTATGAAGCCCTTCAATTTCAGTCATGTCTAACCTCTACTTCAGTATAAATTTGGTTCTGCCTGCATGTCAAGCATGGCAGGCGTGTTGATGAGAGTAGAATGGAGCTTTGTATTTAGTCCGCATTTTTATGTGCAAACTATTTAAGAAAAAAAG
>JAITGB010000274.1 GCA_031280945.1 Spirochaetales bacterium | reverse complement strand
AAGGAGAATAAAATATGCCAACGCTAAAAAACAAACCCCTTGCTATCGCAAAATTTTTTCTTTTCAGCCTCACGGGAATAACCGCATTCTTTGTGCAGATTCCCGTTAGCGGAGTACGGAAAATTCCCATCGACCACATCACAACGCTCCTGTACGGCATTTTCGCGCCGTACTACCAGTATCTCGTCCTGGGATTCTGCGTTTTCGCCCTTGTACAGACTTTTATCACGCGAAAAACATACAAACGCTCCCGCCTGGATTTTGCGCTTGGCCTGTGCAAAGTTACAGGAACGCTCATAGTTGTTCTTTTACTGCTCAAGGCCGCGCCCCAGGCTATCGCGCAAAAAAACATAGGCCCCGATACTGTTGTCAGCATGGGCCGCTCAATTCTTATGATATTCTGTGCCGCCTTTTTTCTGCCCTTTATTCTCAATTACGGCCTCATTGACGCCGTAGGCGTTCTTGTAAAACCCATTATGCGGCCTGTTTTTCGCGTACCCGGACTCACCGCCGTTGTCGCCGCCGGAACTTTTCTGGGAAATTTTTCCATTGGAATCCTCAGCACCAATTCCCTCTACAAAGAAGGAAAACTCAATTACCGCGAAGCGGCCATTGTGGTAACGGGTTTCAGCACAATCTCCATCGGCCTCATGCTCCTCTTTGCGCAGCTTTTGAAGATTTCCGAGCACTTTCTTTTCTACTTTGTCTCCTCCGCGGTTGTAACCTACATTGTAACGGCAATCACCCTGCGCATACCTCCGGTGAGCTGCCTGCCCCAAACCTACTTCGAGGGCCGGCAGAGCCCCATAGCCGAAGACGCCATCGAAGGCGGAAGGCTTAAGAGAGCATGGAACGTGGGGCTTGAAATAGCTCAGGCCGCCCCCTCCCCCGTACACACCGTGGGAAACATTCTTCTTTCCACGCTGAGGGTTCTCGCGGACATGGTAAGCTCCAGTATGTTTATCATAACCCTGGGGCTTGCGCTCAACCAGTACACGCCCCTTTTCTCCTGGCTAGGCATGATTTTCTACCCCATATACGCCCTCTTCGGAATCGAAAATGCGGGCGTTCTTGCAACAGCCTCCGGCCTCGCCATTATGGACGTTATTCCCTCGGTCATGTTCGGTTCAGGCCAAAACTTAAGCCTCGCGGCCCGCTACATTCTCGCAGCCTTTCCCGTTACGGTTATTATTTTTATCGGAGGCTTTTTTACCTGCCTCATGGCAACGGATTTCCGCATTAAAATCCGCCACCTTTTTATCCTCTGGATAGAAAGAATGTTCCTCGCCCTTGTTTTTTATTCGGCGATTGCGGTTTTCTTTTTCAGGTAGGTTCCTCTTTCGGAAAGCCGGACTCTTTGAGAATTCTTTTTCAGGAGAAAATTTCCCTGTCCATGATTTTCAGGTCCGGCTCTATAATGGGTTTAAATTCCATCTGGTCAAGAATATCTTCCTGGAGGCGTACGCCCGGAGCTATTTCCAGAAGGTGAAGGCCGTCCTCTTTCAGGCAAAAAACAGCCCTCTCCGTAATATACAGGACAGGCCGGCTCATTTTTTTCGCGTAGGCCCCCGAAAAAGTAATTTGGCTCACCGCTTCGACAAATTTTTTCGCCGTGCCTTCGCCCGTTATTGTAAGTTCCCCGCCTCCCACAGCGCAGGAAAAATTCCGGGCGGTAAAAGTACCGCAGAACACAACCTTTTTTGCGTTCTGCGTTATGTTGATAAAGCCCCCGCAGCCCGCAAGCATTTTTCCTACCTTGCTCGCGTTGACGTTTCCCGCCGCGTCCGTCTGGGCCATGCCGAGAAAAGCAATATCAAGGCCGCCGCCGTCATAAAAACGAAACTGGGCGTCCATGGGAATAATGGCCTCCGCATTATGGGCCACGCCGAAAATAATCCCGCCCACAGGAGTACCGCCTATCGCGCCCTGCTCCACGGTAAGGGTAAAGTCTTCGATAAAACCCTCTTCCGCCGCAACCGCCGCGATACCGGAAGGCTGGCCCACGCCGAGGTTGACAACCGCGCCGGGAAAAATTTCCTTCGCGGCGCGGCGGGCTATAACCTTGCGCTCGTCCAGGGCAATAGGAGGCAGCGTTTCAAGCGGAACTTTAAGTTTTCCGCAGTATACAGGATTATAAAAATCAAGAGCCGTCTGTTTCTGTTCGGGGTCAACCACAATGTAATCAACATAGATTCCCGGAATTTTTACGTGCAGGGGATTTAAGGTTCCCGCCTGAGCCAGATACTTCACCTGGGCCACAACAATACCCCCGCAGTTCTTCACGGCCTGGGCTATGCTGATTGCCTCCAGGAGAGCGCCCTCTTCCTCTGAGGTTATGTTTCCCTTTGTGTCCGCCGTTGTTCCCCGCACAAAAGCTATATCAAAAGTAAAACGCGGATAAAAAAGCCATTCTTCGCCGTCAATTTCCATGACCCGCACAAGCTCTTCGCGTGTAAGGGCGTTCATCTTTCCCCCCTCAACGCGGGGGTCAACATAGGTGCCCAGTCCCACCTTGGTAATAACGCCCGGAGTTTTTGCCGCCACCGCGCTGTACATGTGGGAAAGAACGCCCTGAGGAAAATTGTACGCCTCAACCTCGTTGTTCATAATAAGCTCCGCCATTGCGGGGGCCATGCCGAGGTGTCCCGCGATGTCCCGCTTTACGAGGCCCCGGTGCGCAAGGTAATCCATGCCCGTCTCTTTTTTGTCGCCAATTCCCGTTGAATGAGTTACCGTAAGACCCTTTGGCCCGCCCTCGCGGAGAAAGCGCAGGCCCAGAGCGCGAAGAAGAGCGCCCGGTTCTCCTATTCCGCCGCCCGAACCCTGAACGGCAAGGCGGGCCCCGTCCTCAACAAGAGCCGCCGCGTCTTCGGCGGCAATTACTTTGCTTTTCATATTTCACCCTCACGGCGCAGATTAAAAAACGCTGCGCAAGTATAGCAGGAAAGCCCTTCTCACGTCAAACAAAAAACAAGCCCAGCATTTTTTTGACTGTACTTTTTTTTAAGCAAAAGAATTTGGGCGCACTTTTTCGGGCAAAGCCCGAAAAAACCGGGCTATCCGCTCCAAGTCCTCGAAAGCGCCGATGCGCTTTCTGCGGGCTTTCCGCTTCTATCCCTTGCGCAGGTAAGACTACGTTAATAAAAAAAGCCGCCCTCAAGGCGGCTTTTTTGCGTTTACAAAAAAATCTACTGCACCCCAAAGAGTTCCGGCATAAAAAGTCTCGGCATAAAAAGCGTTATGTCGGGAACAAAAATCATAAGAAGAAGAACTATAAGCATAACGCCCAGAAAAGAGCAGACTTCCCGTACAGGTTCGATGCAGTTGATTTTTGCGATTTTGCTTGTAATGAGCAGGCACAAACCATAGGGCGGGGTAACAAGTCCGTAGGCGATTGACACGCAGCCCACAACCGCGAAGTGCAGGGGATTGATGCCCACCGAATCCGCGAGGGGTTTCAAGAGCGGCGCGAAAATAATAATGGCCGGAGTCCCGTCAATAAACATTCCTACGATGAGGAAAATGCCCACGATAATCATAAGCATAACCGAAGGTGAAGTCGTCAGCGTACTCACAGCCCCAACGAGGAACGCGGGAATCTTGTAAAAAGACATAACCCAGGCGTAGATGGCCGCTGTTCCCACCGCGAAGAGCACAACCGCGGAGAGCCGCAAGGTAGTCAAAAGGAGTTTGAGAAAACTTTTTACCGTAACGGTTTTGAAGATGAGCATACTTACCAGCATGGAGTAAATAACCGCAATGAGCGAAGCCTCGGTCGGCGTAACAAAACCGCCCACGATGCCGCCGATAATAATAAGGGGCGTTACAAGGGCAAGTACGCTCGTCTTGAAACTGCGGGCCACCTCCATAATGGAGAACCGCGCTTCGCGGGGATAGTTGTACTTGATAGCGTACACAAGAACAACCGACATCTGCAAAAGCCCGATAAGAATACCCGGAATAATTCCCGCAAGGAAAAGGCCGCCCACGGAAACGTTTAAGGTGCCGCCCCACACAACCATAAGAATACTGGGCGGAATAATAACGCCCATAACAGCGGAACAGGCCGTAACCGCAACGGAGAAATTAACGCCGTAGCCTTCCTTCACCATGGCCGGAATAATAACAGAGCCTATGCCCGCCGCGTCCGCATTGGACGAACCGGAAATTCCGGCGAAAATCATGCTCACAAGAACATTCACGTGTCCCAGGCCGCCGGGCAGAAACCCCACGATGGAACGCGAGAATCTCATAAGCTGGTCGGTTATGCCCGCCTCGTTCATAATGTTTGCCGCCAGAACAAAAAACGGAATGGACAAGAGAATAAACGAGCCAAACTGAATCATCATGCGCTGTAAAAGCATGACAGGCCCCACAGCCGGGGTCATAATCAAAATGGGAATAACCGCAAAGGCAAGGGCGAAACTCACGGGAACCCTGAGGAGAATCAGCGCCAAAAGAAGAAAAAACATTATAAAGAATACAAGTCCGGCTGTCACACCACCACCTCCTGATGCCTCTGGGACCGTCCCGTTAAGTCCCTCATAAGAGATTCAATGAGAAAAATAAACCACGAAACTCCCGCAACGGGAACGGAAAAATAAATGTAACCGAGGTTAATGCCCGTAATGTCGGACTCCTGAATCATGCCCCAGTCGCGGAAAAAGAAGAACCCGTAATACGTAAAAACAAGGGCAATGACAAAGCCCACGCCGTAATAAAGAACAGAAAGAGCCGCGTTCAAAAGAGGCGCTTTTTTGTCCTTCATCAGAATCGAAAAAACATCAACGGTAAAATGCTCCTTCTCCCGCAGGGCGACAATGGAGCCAAGAAAAATTATCCACACAAGAGAGACGTTCACAACCTCCTGGGGCCACAGCCACAGGGGAATAAAAGGAACGTAGCGGCCCAGGATTTGAATGGTTACGGCGGCCATAAGGGCCAGGCCCAGAAAAAGAATAATCCGGTTGAGCCACCTCGTATATACATCGCAAATTTTACTGAGAATCATATATTCACCTGTTAAATGCGCGCACCGCGCACACAGCAAAAATACCAGGGCGGGCCACGCGGGCCCGCCCCCCGTTTACTTTATGTTGGAAAAACCGGCCCGCGCCTACTTTACGTTCTGGATGGCTTTCATGACGCCTTCCGCGCCGATTTCCTTGGCGTAGGCTTCAACAGCCGGAGTTGCCCTGGCTCTCATTTCCGTATTATCAAACTTGATAACTTTCAGGCCGTGGTTCTTTTCGAGCCTTTCGATAATGCTCTGGGCTTCGGAAATTTCTTTTTCCCTGTGGAAAGCCGAAGCCTCCGCGCCGGATTTTATTATGGCCTCCTGAACGTCTTTGGGAAAACTCTGAAAACGTTTTTCGCTGAACCCAAGAATACGGGTGATAATCTGATGGCTTGTCATAATATAGTAGGGAGCCACTTCGTAGAACTTCATGCTCTCAAGGCCCGCAGGCTCGTTTTCAAGCGCGTCAAGAACGCCTGTTTTAATGGCGTTGTAGACTTCCATGTAGTCAAGCGGAGTAGCAAGAAGCCCGCAGGCGCTGAAAGCCTTCTGGTGGAGCGGAGAACCCTGAACGCGCATCTTGATTTTCGGAAAATCAGCGATGGTGTTCGCCGGAATCTTGCTGATGATATGCCGCGTAGAGCCGCCGCCGTAGCCGATAAACCGCAGGCCCTTGGAAATCATGTTGTCCTCGATGGGTTTCAAAACTCCCTGGGTGAGACATTTTTTCCAGTGGTCAACATCCTTAAAAAGAAAGGGCGCGTCAATGATGGGCGCGGTCTTGTCCCAGGTGGCAATCCACGCGGGGGAAATAACGTAAAAGTCAACCGCCGTCCCCTGAATCATAAACTCAATCGCGTCCTTCTCCGTACCCAAAGTCCCCGAATGATGCAGGCTAATATCGATAGCCGTGGAGCCCTTGTAGTTGGCAGCCATTCTCTCTTTGAACTTTTCCACGCACTGCCAGTAGATATGGCCCTCGGGAAGCATAGTCCCGCCCACAAGATTGATTTTGCCCGCCGAAGAGCCCTCTCCCGACCCGCCCGCAAAAACAGGCCCCGCGGACAGGAGCAAAGCCGCAGCAAGCGCAATAAGCACACACCGTTTCATAAAAAATTCCTCCTCGTTTGGTTTATTACCGCAGTTACTCTACACTGGAAAAAGCCCCCTGTCAAACAAAAAGGGCAATGGGTTTTACATATAAATCCGTTTCAGCGGAAGAATTTGGGCGCATTTTTTGCCTTGCGGATTTTGCTCCGCAAAATCCGCAAGGCAAAAAACCGGGCTATCCGCTCCAAGTCCTCGAAAGCGCCGATGCGCTTTCTGCGGGCTTTCCGCTTCTATCCCTTGCGCGGGTAAGAATACGATTATTTTGAAAAATATAATTTTATGTAAGTGGGGTAAATTGCAGCCGTCTTTCAGGCAGGGCGGGACTTGCGGCCTTGAAAAAGACCCGGCGGCAGCATATATTGGAAATAACCTGAATTTTACGCTGTTTGGGAGGTTCCCGCATGGGCGAAATTGTTTTGAAACTGAAAAGTGAAACCAATATGGAAAGCCTTATCGCTCTCCTCGCTCCCTATATTAAAGAAGCGCGGATAGAAACCCCGCCGCAGAAAATCTGGAAAGGCAGGGCAGAATGGCTGGATACCCCCATCACAATCGACTCTTTTGACCCCCTCTGTAGAGACTAAAAAAAGCTCCTCCCATATAAAGGAGGAGCCTTTCGAATACCATGACAAAGCGCTCTGCCGGACGGCAGAGGTTTTAAGCCGCCTCTATTTAACGTTCTGAACGGCTTTTAGAACGTCTGCGGCTTTCAGTTCAGCCGCGTACTCCATGAGGACGGGAGCGGCGCGGCGCTGCATCTCAGAGGTTTCCGCGAAATCAACAAGGTGAATCATGCCTTT
>JAITGB010000226.1 GCA_031280945.1 Spirochaetales bacterium | reverse complement strand
TACAGCTTTTTTTCCCATCTTATCCCCTCCCTTCCCCTATTATAGCATGATTCTCGTCCTCTTTTCGGCTTAACTTGTTGACAGTGGGAGGCTTCCCCCCCCAAAGAGTTCTTGTGTATTTTTTCGGGGGGGAGCCACTTTTGCATAATTTCGTCAAGCCGCGATATGTCTATGGGTTTGGCGAGAAAGTCGTTAAAGCCTTGCGCGAGAAACATTTCACGCATTCCTGTTACGGCGTTGGCTGTGAGGGCTATGATGGGTACGGGGCTGATGGCGTTTTCTTTTTCCCATGCGCGGATTGCGGCTGCGGCTTCGATGCCGTCCATGCCGGGCATCATGTGGTCCATGAATATGATGTCGTAGGCGGTGTTCCTGATGAGCTGCAGCGCGGAGGGGCCGGAGAGAGAGATGTCTACGGGGCAGGCGTAGGAGGCGAGGAGTCCTTCGGCGACTTTGAGGTTCGTGGCGATGTCGTCCACAACGAGGAGCCGCGCGAGGGGGGCCTGTATGCGCAGTTCTCCGGGGCTGCCGTGCGTGTGGAGAAAATCTCTATGCTCTGCTGTGCCGCTCAACATGTCGGTAATGGCGAGCGTTTGGGCGGAGAGGGACATGAAGCGTACGCCGGGGATGCGGGATTCGGTTCCGTATTCGACCATGAGCGCGAGGGTGGGTTTGGGCCGGCTGGGGAATTTGGCGCGCCAGTCTTCAAAGATGGGGCTGATGTGTTTGTACAGGCCGTAGCCGGAGAGGACGAATCTCCAGTCTTCCCTGCCGAGGGCTTCTGTAAAGGCGTCCTGGTTTGTTACGAGGGTGTAGGGGACTTTGAGATTTTCGAGGGTCCAGTTCATCGATTGGGCGTACACGGCGCGGCCTTCGTACACGAGGGTTTTTTTGTCCTGGGGGTTTGTTACCCTGGCGAAGGGGGTTTCGCCGCGTATTTCCTGGGGTATGCGGACGGTAAAGACGCTTCCTTTGCCGTATTCGCTTTCCACGGTGATGCCGCCGCCCATTGCAATGCACAGGCGCTGTGTTATGGCAAGGCCTAGTCCTGTGCCTTCTATGCCTTTGTTCTTTTTGGTGTCAACCTGGACGAATTCGCCGAACAGCCGCGCTTTGTCTTCGGGTTTTATTCCAAAGCCTGAGTCGGATACTTCGATTTTGAGCCATACGCGGCGGCCTTTTTCTTCCTGGGTTTTTTCATCCTGCGTGATAACAAGGCCGACGAAGCCTTGTTCTGTGTATTTTATTGCGTTGGAGAGGAGGTTTAGGAGTATTTGGCGCAGGCGTATTTCATCACCGGAGAGTTCGTTGGGCAGATTTGAGTCAACATTTGAAAAAAAGCGTATGGGTTTTTCCAGAAGTCTCATGCGGACTATGTTAACTGTGTCGCCAAGGAGGGAGGAGAGGAGGTATGCGCCGGGGATGATTTCGAGTTTGCCTGATTCGATTTTGGAGAAATCCAGGAGGTCGTTAATTATGGAGAGGAGGTTTACTCCGGCTTTTTTTATGTCGCAGGTGTGTTCGCGTACTTCGTCTGTGAGGTTTTCGCGGAGGATGAGTTCGGACATTCCGATAATGGCGTTCATGGGTGTTCTGATTTCGTGGCTCATGTTGGCGAGAAAATTGCTTTTTGTGCGGCTGGCGGCTTCGGCTGAGTCTTTTAATTCTACAAGCCTCCGCGTTTGCTCGTCAATGGTGGTTTGTATAAGGCCGATGAAGCCGTTTGAGATGGCGAAGATTACGATTATAAGGAGGAGCATACTGAAAAATGTTCCTGTCATGGTGGGGTCAAAGAGGTTCGACAGGGTAAAGGGGGAAAACGCTACGATGTACCAGTTCATCTGGGGTATGGAGCTCACGGCGTATTTGGCGTCGGGGCGGTTTATGATGCGTATTTCGTTTTCTCCTGCGCTTCTTGAGCCGTCCTGAATGGCTTCGCCTGCTTCGCCCAGGCAGCTTAAGATGTTTTTCTTTTCAAAGGCGAGGGACTGGTCGCGGGCTACGGTAATTTCGTTAAAAGAATTAAAGATGTAGGTTTCTATGCTGTTGTCAATGTCGCGGAACATGGCGGTGATAAAGCCTGTTAGGTCTATGCCGGTTCCGACGAGGCCTATGGGTTTTTTTTCGTAAAAGACGGGGGCGTTTATAAAGAGGTAGGTTTTTTTCATTTCCGCATTGTAGTTGATATTGAAATTAAAGCGTTCTGTTTCGTAGAGTGTCATGTTGTACCAGTAGGATGCGGGGTCGCTGGGGTCAACGACATAGGATTCGGCGTCGTCGAAGTAGAAGACTTTGTTTTTATCGCTTATCCAAAAAACGGAGTTATTTCTGAAATTTCTTCTGTACGCGGCGAACTCTTCAAGGGCTCCTGCCGCGAGCTGGGGGTTACTGGGGTCGAGGAGGTAGCGTTTTATGAGGGGGACGTCGGCCATTTTGACGGCGAGGCCGAGTTCTGTGTTGACGGCGTTTGCCATGCGCAGGCGCATTGTTTCGATGGACAGGCGCAGTTTTTGTTCTATGGTGCTGTTTGAGAGGCGCCGCATGGCAAAGACAAAGACTGTTGTGCCGCCTACGAGGATGAGCAGAAAGAAAACTACGGAGAAGAGGAAGAATTTGCGGCCTAGTGAGCTTGTGTGTCTGTGCGGGTCGTCTTCGGCTGTTTTTCCCGCGAGTTTTGCTTCGTGCCGTATGCGTATGAGGGCAAAGAGGCCGCTTGCGAAAAGGATGAGTATGGCGATTATTTGTACGGCGGTAAGAATCGATACCATGCGGCGGGCGTTTACTATGGGTTCGTCCTCTATGTCTACTCCGGCAACGGCGGCGACTTTTCCTTCTGCGTCAAAAACGGGGGTGTAGACGGTGAGAAGGCCTTCCCAGCCGGGGGTGTAATTTCCCAGGCCGGAGAAGACTGTGTAGCCTTCAAGCGCGCCGTACAGCCGGGGAACCTCGTGCAGGTCGAAGGGCTGGGTATCAAGGCCTACTCTGGTTTCTTCGTTAAAGTCGTTGTCCACGATGTATTGAAGCTGGGAGCCATTGGGCCGTATGTAGTACGCATAGCGCATTCCGGTTCTTGCGGCGAAATCCCGCAGTTTGCGGCGCAGGTCCTGGTAGGAGGGGAGGTTCATGTCTTCTACTGTGCGGTAGGCGTTTAGTTCTTCGGCGCTGGTAAGCCGGGCGGCCCATTCGCTTGCTATGGTCATGCGCTGTTCTATGTTAAATTCCATGGTCTTCATGGAGAAGTCGATAAGGGTTTTTGCGTAGAAGGATACGCCGAGCACTATACCGCATGAGATGACAAACAGGATGAGAACGCGGTTTTCCGATATGAACTTCTTTTTATCCATTATTATCCGGTCTTCCCTCCGGGTTTTCTCTATCCGTGGATTCGAAGAGGCTGACAACTTTCTTCCGCGCTGCGTCATAGTCGGCCATGAGTACGTCGCCGGAAATTTCTTCAAGCGTTTCTTTCAGGGTTTGCGGGAGCGGCTGGTTTTCCAGTTCGGTGAGGATGCGCTCTACTGCTTGCGTGTTTTGGTTTTCCAGGGCGGCGGTGAGTTCTTTGAAGAGCGGTTTGAACTTTTCCGCGGCGGCGGGGATTCTTGAGTCCATCTGGCCTTGCGGGGCGGTTTCCCCTGCGGGCTCTTGGTTCAGCGCGAGGCGGATATTCTCCGCGAGTTCGCTTAAATTGCGGGTGAAGGCGGGAAGTTTTTCGCGGAGGGTGTTCATGTCGGAGGCTTTGCCTGCGCTTTCGAGGGCTGCGGCTTGTGCTGAGATTTCGGCGGCGCCGATAGAGGCTGCGGCGCTCTTTAAGGCGTGAACCTGCGTTACAAAGCGGAGGAGGTTTTCTTCCTCCGGGGGGGCGGTGAGGATGGGGAGGCGCTCGTCGACGTCTTTGCGGAACATGGCGAGTATCTGTTTGTAGCCGCCCAGCGTTCCGCCTGTGAGGGAAATGCCCCGCGATGAGTCTACTCCGGCTATGGCGGGGGGGCTTTCTTCGGCCTTGAGTGTGCCGGCTCCTCTTTGCTCTGCCGGAGATTTGCCGTCCTTTTTTCCTTTGCTTTCCCCGGAGAGTTCGTTTGCGGCGTCCACGGAGGAGCGTTTACCGCGGGGTATCCATTTTGCCATGAGTTCGTCAAGCTGCGTGATTTCTATGGGTTTACTGAGGTAATCGCTGAAGCCGTTTTCCAGAAACATTTCCCTCATGCCGGAGACGGCGTTGGCTGTGAGGGCGATTATGGGGAGGTCAAGGAAACTTCCGCCAAGAGCCCGGATGGCGGCTGTGGTTTCGATTCCGTCCATACCGGGCATCATGTGGTCCATAAAAACAATGTCGTACTGCCGTTTTTTGACGAGTTCGAGGGCTTCGGTTCCGCTGAGGCAGGTATCGATTGCCGCCATATAGGGCAGGAGGAGTCCTTCGGCGACCTGGAGGTTGATGTCTATGTCGTCCACAATGAGCAGGCGGGCGGAGGGAGCGATAAACTGGACGCCGGTGGTGTCTTCAGTATCCTCAGAGGAGGTATTTGCTCCTTCCGCGTTGTTGAGGGCGGCGGCGAGGGTCAGGGTGGATACGGGGAAGAGGAGAAAGCGGCTCTGGGGGACTGAGGTTTCCGTGCCTTTTTCCACGAGGAGGGCGAGGTTGGGTTTTTTGTGCTGCGCTTCGATGTGGGGCTGCGTGCAGCTGTACAGATTATATCCGGCGAGGACGTAAAACCAGTTCCGCTCTGCGAGGGCGCCGGCAAAGGCTTTTTCGTCTGAAACGCAGGTGTGGGGGACTTTCAGTTTTTCCAAAGACCAGGAGAGGGAATTTGCGTAGACGGTCCGCCGCTCATAGACGAGAACGGGTTTTTCTTCCGGTTTGTCCACTTCGGCGAAGGGTTTTTCGGAATCGATGAGCTGGGGAACGGAGGCTATAAAGACGCTGCCTTCGCCGTACACGCTCGATACTGTTAAATCCCCGCCCATGGATACGCAGAGTCTTTTGGTAATCGAGAGGCCCAGGCCCGTGCCTTCGATGTTCCAGTTTGTTCTGAGGTCTACGCGCATAAACTCGTTAAAGAGTTTCGATACATCTTCGGGTTTTATGCCGATGCCTGAGTCGGAGATTTCGATTTTGAGGCGGGTTTTTCCGTTTTCCGGTTTTCTGTCCTGTGTAATAGAGAGGCCGATAAATCCTTTTGCCGTGTATTTTACCGCGTTGGTCAAAAGGTTGAGGAGGATTTGCCGCATACGTACTTCGTCCCCGACAAGGCCTTCGGGCAGGCTGGGGTCTATGTTGAGAAAAAAGCGCAGGGGTTTTTCCGCGATTCTCATTCTGATAATGCTGACAACATCGTTAACAAGCGATGTGAGTTTGTAGGGTGTGGGGAGAATTTCGAGTTTTCCGGCTTCGATTTTGGAGAAATCCAGAATGTCGTTGATAAGGGCGAGGAGGGTTACTCCTGCCTGTTTGATGCCTGTTACGTACTCGGCTACGCGGGGCAGGGTTTCCGCGCGCAGGGCAAGCTCCGACATTCCGATAATGGCGTTCATGGGAGTGCGGATTTCGTGGCTCATGGTGGAGAGGAACTGGCTCTTTGCGATGCTGGCCGCTGCGCTCTGCAGGGCTTTTTTACGGTAGAACAGCATACCGAGGCTGCCGGAGAGAAAAGACAGGCCAAGCGCGATAACGAGAACTGTTCGGAGGTTATCCATTGTTTCGCGCTGCGTAACGATAATCTCGTCGCTTAGGTCAACGCCCGCGACGCAGTATACGGAGCCGTCTTTGTTAAAGACAGGCACAAGACTGGAGATAACGCTGTCCCATGATTCGGTATAATCGCCGAGATTAAAGGCCCAGGACTTTCCTGAAAGCACTGTGGGAACGACAACGGCGCTCACTTCGTCCGAGTCGTGGTCGAAAAACATGGAGGGTTTTGCCATTTCTTCGGGGTCGCTGTCGTTGTCTATGATATACTGGATGCGGCCGTCGCCGTAATCCCTCCAGTAGTACACGTAGAGAACCTTGTGCTTTTCGGAAAAATCAATGAGGCGCTCTTTTATTTCGTTCCAGGCGGGTTTTTGCATATCTTCGTCCGTGTGAAACTGGTCAAGCTCTTCTATTGTGAGAAAATCCGCCGCGGCCTGAGCTGCTGATGCGAGGTGGTTTTGGGTTGCCGATTCTACCATTTTGATAGTTTTGTTCATGCTGATAGTAACAAATACGGAAATAACGAGAACAAGCAGCGCTGAGATAAAAAACAGGGACGAGGTGAGATGGGTGCGAAAATGCTCCCAGCCGCTGTGTTTTTCTTGTGCGCGGCCCTGTTTGAAAATTTTGGAAGGTAACGGGCTTTCCTCCCTGCCGGGGCTCTCTGTGTCCTGGGCAAAGACGGCCGCGCTCTCCATTATGCTCCCTGTAAAGGCGGAGGGGATTCCGGCGGCAGGGGAAGGCGAACAGGGCTGGTATGCGGTTTCGGGTTTGGGCGCGTCTTCTCCCGCGCCGGACGCGGGAGAAGACGCGATGAGCTTTTCAAAAACAGGCTGTTCTTCGGTTTTTGGCGCGGCTTCCGCGGGACGGAAGGTTTTTTTCTTGCCGGGGGGAAGCCACTTTCCCAAAACCTCGTCGAGCCTGCTTATTTCTATGGGCTTACTGAGGTAATCGGTAAAGCCTTTTTTCAGAAACATTTCCTTCATGCCGGAAACGGCGTTGGCTGTCAGCGCGATAATGGGAACTTCGCGGAAGCGGGCTGCGTCCAAAGAGCGGATAGCTTGCGTGGCCTCTATGCCGTCCATATCGGGCATCATGTGGTCCATAAAAATAATGTCGTAGGAATTCGCTTTGATAAGTTTGATGGCTTCGCGTCCGCCCTGAGAGGTGTGTATGTTCATTCTGTAGGGGGCCATAAGCCCTTCGGCTACCTTGAGGTTGACGGCTATGTCGTCCACAACAAGAATTTGAGCTTCGGGCGCGATAAAACGCGCTTCGCGTTTTTCCTGAGCGCCGCTCTGCACGGTTTTCTTTCCGTTGAGTACGGCGGCAATCGTGGACGCATATCCGGGCAGGACGAGCGAGGGAGCATCGGGAAACTCACATTCCCCTGGTTCGGCAAGAAGAACAAGGCTCGTGGGGAGGGATTTTTCCTGTATGAGGGCAGCGGCTTCGCTGTAAAAGCGTGAAGACGTAAAGCTAAAAGGAAGAGTCCCCAGCTTTGCGAAAAAATCATCCGCGTCCGCTGCAAGCGTTACGGGAACCTCCAGGTTTTCAAGAGAGCGCCTGAGGGACCATGCCACGGGAGTCCTCTCTTCGTACAGGAGAACGGCTTTCTCCTCCGCGTTCTGGACAGAGGCGAAAACCTCGGGGGAGACAACTTTTTGGCGCACGGCTGCTGTAAAAACCGAACCTTTGCCGTATTCGCTTGACACGGTAACGTCTCCGCCCATGGCAAGACACAGGCTCTTCGTAATGGCGAGCCCCAGGCCCGTTCCTTCGACGTTTTTATTTTTTTCCCTGTCAAGGCGGACAAAGTTTCCGAAAAGGCCGGGAAGGTCTGCGCTCTTTATGCCCATGCCGGAATCTTCTACGGCAAAGGTAAGGACAATCCCGCCCGAAGCGGAATCATCCGCGGGGGCAGAGGACGAGGTTACCGCAAGGTTGATAAACCCTTTTTCCGTATACTTTGCGGCGTTGGAAAGAAGATTAAGAAGAATCTGCCTGAGGCGAAGCTCATCGCCTGAAAGAAAAGCGGGAATACCTGAGTCAACGTTGAGGGTAAAGAGAACGGGTTTTTCCCTGATGCGCATTTGAATGACCGTAACCACGTCATTCAGAAGCGAGGCGAGGGAATAGGGGGCGCTGTTTATCTGCAAATTGCCCGCTTCGATTTTGGAAAAATCAAGGATATCGTTTATAAGAGAAAGAAGATTATGCCCCGCCTGTTTGATGCCCTGCACGTACTCCGCCATTTTCGGTACGCTTTCCTCGCGCAGGGCAAGCTCCCCCATGCCGATAATGGCGTTCATGGGCGTGCGTATGTCGTGGCTCATGCGCGCGAGGAAGGAGGATTTGTGCATGCTTTCCTCTTCGGACTGGAGCTTGGCCACAGCCAGGCGCAGAAGCATATACGCGAGCATTCCCATGAGGATAATTCCCAAAATGAGCATGATAAGGTCCACGCGGTGCATATCGGCGTAGAAGTTTTCGGTGGGGATGAACATTCCCACATACCAGCCGTTAAAAATGCGGCGGAAAAAGACTATCATCTGCCTGTCTTCGGCGCCCGTTATGATGCGGGCCGACACGTCTCCCGATGATTGAAGTTCCCCGGCCAGTTCCGCGAATTGCGGGGAAATTTCGCCCACGGACTTTCCCAAAAACCCCGCGTCGGGGTAGGCCACTATATGGAGGGAGTTACTCAAAAGTACGCCATGTCCTCCGTAGGACTGCTGCAGGGATTCAATGTACTTGCAGACCCTGGAAAGCGTAAAGTCAAGAGCGATTACGCCCAGAGAGGCGTTTGTTTCGGAAGCGTTTTTTTTGCCGGAAGCCTCCTCCCCGCTTGCGGTAAAAATCTCCTGAGCGTACGAGATAACGACTTCGCCTGTGTGTACGTCTATATAGGGTTCTGTTACCGCGATTTCCCCGCCGCTCTCCTGGGCTTCCCTGTACCAGGGCCTCTGGGCGGGGACATAATCAGGAGGCGGAACCCAGCCTGAGCCATCGAGGTACTCTCCCCGGATAAATCCGTAGATGCCGGTAAGACCTGAGACCCTCTCTTCGTTCTTCATCAGCCATTCGGTAAGCCGCGTGAGGTAATGCAAAATATCTTCCTGTGAAGCCTCTTTTCGGACGATGAGGTCGCGCACGGTAAAAACCGAACCCGCGAGCGTAGCCTCCGGTTCGTGCAGGCTCACCTTGAGGTTGGCCTCCACTGTGCGCAGGGATTCCTCGGCGCTGTTCTTGAGATGCCGGATTGTTATGTCGCGGCGCGAGAGAAAGCTCACCGCTATCATAATAATAAAAGCGGCAATGACGAAAATGAAAGAGCTGCAATTCTTGCGAAAAACCGTTTTGAGCTTCATTGGGCTGTAGTCTCCTTCGTCATTTCTTTTATGAGGAGAGAGGCTTTCGCAAATTCCGTTACAAGAATTTCATCGGAAACAGCGTCAAGAACGCCGCGCAGGGAAGGGCTCATGTTCTCGCGGGAAAGCTCTTCAAGGAGGCGGTCTATGCCGGGAACGTTTTGCGCTTCAAGAGCTTCTTCGAGTTCGCGGAAAAGCGCAAGGACGCGGCCGGGAGTTTCCGGTCTAGCGGCAGGGGCATCCGGCTTGGCGGAAGGCTCCTCCAGGGCAGAGCCGAGTGTTTCAACAAGGGCCGCAAGGCCGGAAACAAAGGCCGGAAGTTTTTCCTGAATGGCGCGTACATCGGCTTGCCTGCCCGCAGCTTCTAGACTAGCGGCAGCCGCGGAAATATCAGCCGCGCCTATGGAGGCCGCGGCGCTCTTTAGGGCGTGTACCTGGGTAACAAAGGCCGGAAGAGCATCCGGGGCGGG
Organism: Spirochaetales bacterium; assembly: GCA_031280945.1. Taxonomy (GTDB): domain Bacteria; phylum Spirochaetota; class Spirochaetia; order DTKZ01; family DTKZ01; genus JAISAF01. The sequence continues at coordinate 4,016 of JAITGB010000226.1, read as the reverse complement.
AGGATTCTTCAAAAGCTCTATGCGCTCTTCCGCGTCCTTGCGGAACAGGGCAAGAACCTGGCGGTAGGAGGAAAGGGTTCCGCCCGTCATGGCAAGGCCCCTCGTTGTATCAATGCCGGGAATTACGAGGCCGGCGGAATCCCCGCCTAGCCTCTCTTCCTTTTGGGATTGGGACGGCTCTGAGTTTTCGCGCTTTTCGCGGGGAATCCACTTTCCCATAATATCGTCCAGCTTGCCGACATCTATGGGTTTGGCGAGAAAATCGCTGAAACCCTGCTCCAGAAACATCTCTTTCATGCCGGAGACCGCATTGGCGGTAAGAGCTATAACAGGAAGCGCGCGGAAACGCCCTCCCTCCAGGGAGCGTATTTTGGCGACAGCCTCAACCCCGTCCATCTCCGGCATCATGTGGTCCATAAAAACGAGGTCGTACTCCGTGCGTTTGACACATTCTATGGCCTCGCGTCCGCTCTGGCACAGGTCAACCCGCGCCTTGTAGGGCGCGAGAAGCCCCTCGGCCACTTTGAGGTTGGTGGCAATGTCGTCCACAACGAGAAGCCGCGCGGAGGACACCGTAAAGCGCGTTCCGGTAAAAGTTTTTGAGTCTTTCGCAAAGAGCCTGCGCTCCACTTTTCCGGCGCCGCTTAAAACGTCCGCTATGGAGAGGGCCTGCACGGGCAGGGATAAAAAGCTCACACCCGGAATATAGGCTTCGACCCCCCACTCTACCATGAGGGCAAGGGGCGGTTTTTTGTCCAGCTTTTCCAGAACAGGCTGAATAAGCTCGTACAGGCCGTAGCCGGAAAACAGGTAGAACCAGTCTCCCTCACGGAGCGCCCCGGCAAATTGTTCCTGTTCGGTTACAAGCCTGTGGGGAACGCCCAGGTTTGCAAGGGACCACAGCATGGACTGGGCGTAGACATCCCGCCTTTCGTATACGAGAACCTTTTTCGTTTCCGCAGCGTCAATCACGGCGAAAGGTTCACGGGAGGCCACACCCTGAGGAATCAGAACGGTAAAAACGCTGCCCTTGCCGTATTCGCTCTCCACGGTAATGTTCCCGCCCATAGCAGCGCAGAGCCGTTTTGTGATGGCAAGTCCCAGCCCCGTACCCTCTATGCCTTTGTTCTTCGCCATATCGACCTGGCTGAACTCGCCGAAAAGACGCGGCAGGTCTTCGGCCTTGATGCCGAAACCAGAGTCGGCCACAGTCATTTTGAGGGTAACGCCTCCGGGGGGCTTCTCCCCGTCCGCTGTAATGGTTACAGAGATAAACCCTTTTTCCGTATATTTTACGGCGTTGCCCAAAAGGTTAAGAAGAATCTGCCGCAGGCGCGCTTCATCGCCCACGAGATTGTTGGGAAGGCGCGAGTCAATGTTCGTGTAAAAACGTATGGGTTTTTCCAGAAGCCGCATACGAATAATGCTCACCGCATCGTTGATGAGGGAAGAGAGCATATACCCCGCCGGAACGATTTCGAGCTTTCCCGCCTCGATTTTGGAAAAATCAAGAATGTCGTTGATAATGGAGAGGAGGTTCGCCCCCGCCTGTTTGATACCCAGGGTGTACTCGCGCGCATCGTCAGGGAGTTTCTCCCGCAGAGCAAGCTCCGACATTCCGATAATGGCGTTCATGGGGGTGCGGATTTCGTGGCTCATGCGCGCGAGAAACGAGGATTTGGATTTACTCTCCTCGTCAGCGCGCAGCTTGGCGGCGGAGAGGCGCAGAAGAATATAACACAGCCCCAGGGAAAGAAAAAATCCGAGGAAGGTTAATATGAGGGCCGACAGATTAAGGTCGTAGTAGAACTCCGAATAGGGCGTTACGATTCCCACATACCAGCCGCTCGCAAGGCGGCGGAAAAAAACAATCAGCTTGTTTCCCTCAGCATCGATAATACGCATCTCGGAGACTTCCCTGTTTTTGCGGAGAATCCGCGCAACCTCTTCGTATCCGCCGCCAATCTCGTGAAGCTGCAGGCCTATATTCTTTCTCCCCGGCCAGGTCATAATGCTCATGTTCTGGCTCAAAAGAACGCCGAAGCCTCCCGGCGCAAGGGCGAGAGAGCCCACGTACTCTTCAATCCAGCCTATGTTGATGTCAACGGCAAGGATTCCTTCAATATCGCCGGAGGGCATTGTAACGTTCCTCACGCCGGAGAGAATCGTATCTCCTGTGCGGGCATCAACGTAGGGAGCGGTGTAGGCAACGGATTTTTCGTTGCGTACCGCTGTCTGATACCACGGGCGCCTCTGGGGAATATAATCGGGCCCAGGGTTAAGTTCCAGGCTGTCAATAAACTCTCCCCGTATGTAGCCGTAGATTCCATAAAAACCCAAAAGGCCGCCGTCCCGCAGCCTCATCCAGTCTGTTGTCTGAATGAGGTACTCCAGGATTTCGCTCTGGGGAGCATCCCGCAGGAGCATTCCCCGCACTACGTGGTAGGAATTAAGGAGGGTAACATCCGCCTCCGAAAGGCCCGCTTTGATGTTCGCCTCCGCCGTATAGAGAATCTCGTTCGCTCCGGCGAGAAGCCGCCCCCGCAAAATCCGGCCCAGAGAAAAATACGCCACGCATATCATGAGGAGAAACGCCGTAAATACAAAAAGAAGCTGGAGATAATTGCGCCGTACTGCTTGTGGAATGCTCACTTTGTTTTTCATAGTTCGGTAACGTTCCTGTAATACCAGTTCATGCCGCCCAGAATGAGCTCATCGGAAAGCGTTGAACCTTCCTTGCCCACGGTTTTGCCGTCGTTTGTGTAAAGCGTTCCGTCAAAAACATTAAACCCCCTGTACATAATGCGCGCCCTCTCTTCGGCGAGTTTCAAAAATGTTCCTGTAGCGGCGAGCTTTTCGTTGAGGGGCGTGAGGTCAACGGCTCCTTCCTTGAGGCCCCAAAAATGCGGGACGGGCCTGAACGAGCCGTCTATAACGCTCCTCACAAAGCGCGTATAAACCACTCCCCAGCGCGGAACAACCGATGTAATAACGGCTCCGGGGGCGTCCCCGCTCATGTCGCTGTTAAAGCCTATGCCCCATACGCCCGCTTTCTCCGCCGCAAGCTGCGGGGCAGGCGTGTTGCAGTGCTGGGTGATGACATCGCAGCCCGAAGCCGCGAGGAAGGCGGCGGCCTCTGTCTCCCCCATGGGGTCAAACCAACTGTAGGTAAACTTGACGTACACGCGCGCGCGGGGGTTTACCTTTTCGACGCCTATGGCGAAGGCGTTTATGCCTCCTGTTACTTCGCTGTTTTCCTTGCCCATCGCGGCGACGTAGCCGATTTTTCCGGTTTCGGTTTTCAGCCCCGCGGCGATGCCGGCGAGGTAACGCGCCTGGTACATCCTGGCTGAATAATTCGTAAAATTGTTCCGGTTGCTTTTGTAGCCCGTGGCGTGGGCGAAAATTACGTGGGGAAATTCTTCCGCGAGTTTTTCGCACACGTTCATATATCCCCAGCTCGCGGCGAGGATAATGTTGGCGCCCTCTTCTATGCAGTCCCTCATGGCGGCCTCGATGATTCCCGGCTCATCGTCAAAAACGTTCACCTTGCGGATAATCTGCGAGTCGGACAGTTCAAGGTTCGCCTGCATCTCCAGTGTTCCCAGGTAATGTTCGTAGTCGTAGCGGGAGTTCTTGGTGATTTCGTTGGGATAGAGAATTCCTATTTTGATGTTTTCCTTTGCGAAGGGTTTGCCCAGCTTCCATACAATAGGCTCGACCCCGCCGCAGCCCGGAAGAACAGAAAGGACGCAAAAAAGCGCAAGGGCGAGGAAACCTGAAGCTGTCCGCGCGAAGCGCGGACGGGCCCTGGGGCGCAAGGGTTTTGCTTCGATTCTACCGGTTCGCCGGGGCAAACCGGAAAGACGCAAAACCAATGGATTGAAGGGGGCCGAAGGAACTGTGCGCCGTGGGGTTTTTTGGAGCAAAAAACCCCCGGGGTAGAGGGCGCGCAACGGATTGGTTGGGGGCGAAGGCGGCGTGGCCCCCACGGGCAGTCCCCAGCGGCCGCCCCG
>JAITGB010000225.1 GCA_031280945.1 Spirochaetales bacterium | reverse complement strand
TCAAAACCTTGAATTTCGCCATGGCCGCTCCTTAAATCAAAATTCCATTCAAAAGGTGTTACATATTACCTTTTAATCCTCATTGTAGTACCTGACATTTCTCCTGTCAATGAGAAATTTTGGAATTTGGGCGCATTTTTTGGGCCACTGGCCCAAAAAACCGGGCTTTGCGGGGCTGCGCTATCGCTCCGGTATTGGCCTGCGGCCAATACTAAACCCCTCCAATCCCTTGCGCTGTTACCCTCCATGATTTTGCTCCGCAAAATCATGGAGGGGCCAAAGGCCCATCGCCCGCGCTGCTTCGCAGCGCGGCCCATACCCTCCACGGAAAAAATGCCGGCACCCGCAAACCTCCCTTGCGTTCTCCCCCACAAACCCCTATAGTTTGAGAAGACCATGCAGAGGGAGGCCGGAATGGTAGCGGAAGGACTTTTCCCTGTTATTGAAGCCGAAGGAAGCTCCTACGAAATAGGCAAAACAGTCGGCGCGAAAACAAAACCCCAGATAGACATCAGCATCGCCACATACAAGGCTATGTTTCAGGATTTTTCCGGCATAAGCTGGGAAGCGGCCCGGCGGTATGCGAAAACTTTTGTTCCGCTCATCAGCGAGTTTGACCCCGATATTCTGGAAGAAATCCGGGGCATTGCGGAAGGCTCAGGGTATGCTAGGGAAGACATTCTCGCCCTGAACACACGCAGCGAGATTGTTTTGCAGGGCGGCCTCATAGACGGCTGTACATCGCTTGCCGTTACTCCCCGGCGCGGTGAGGGACGGGAAAGCTGGATAGCGCAAAACTGGGACTGGAAAATCTCCCAGCGCGCGGCCTATGTTCTTCTGCGCCTGCGGCAAAAGACAAAGCCGGATATTAACCTTTTTACCGAAGCGGGCATTGTCGGCAAGCTGGGTTTCAACAGCGCGGGTATAGGAGTGTGCCTGAACGCCCTTGCAAGCGGCCAAAAGCCGGATTCGCCCTGCGTACCCCTGCATATAGCCCTGAGGGGCGTTTTGGACAGCGCGACTTTGTCGGACGTTATCGCTGTGTGCGCCCGTATGCCCCTTGCCTGCCCCGCCAACTTTCTCGTAGGTTCCCCAGAGGAAGCCATTACGATAGAAATTGCCCCTGGGGATTTCGATGTTATCTACGCGGAGGACGGCATAATTACGCATACGAACCACTTTACGAGCCTGCGCCTTGCCCGTTTCCGCGATACGGGAAAGCTGGCGTTTCCTGACACATTCCTGCGCTATGGCCGCATTCGGGAACTTTTGGGCGATAAAAAAGGCGGCATAGGACTTACTGACATCAAAGAGATGCTCCGCGACCACAGGGGCTGCCCCGACAGTATCTGCCGTCATGAGGACCCGCGCGACCCGCCCGGCAAAAGAATGGGAACGGTTTTTTCCATCATTATGAATCTTTCCCGCAGGGAAATGTATATTACGCCGGGCGCTCCCTGCCGGACGGAGTATCATCTTTATAAACTGTAGCGTAAAACAGTATTTTTCCGGTTTTACAGAAAGAACTTTTCGATGAGCATGATAAACCCTATCATTGTTCCCGCGCCAAAAATGTGCGTAAAAAGCACTCCCTCCGCGGCAAGGTTGGCCGCTCCGCCGAACTTGAGCGCCAGGGTAACGGAGTTTACGTTGGCGGGGGTTATGCTCACTATCATAAAAATAATGAGGCTTTCGCGGCTTACGTGTCCGCGCAGGAGGAGGCCGCACCCAAAAAGAATGGCGGGAATCAGAATTGTGCGTAAAAACCCCACAAGGATATTCCAGCCGTTAAACTTGAGCGCGCACGGCCCCAGTTTATAAATCTGCGTGCCCGCGACAAAAAGGCCCAAAAACAGGGTGGGGCCGCCGAGGGTGGATAGAACGTCCATTATAAAATCCGGAATGAACCTGCCTGCTCCTGAGAGAACGCAGGCCGCGCCCGCGACTATCGACAGCATTCCCGGCGAAAAAATATTTCTGGCTGTCGCGGCGAAGCCCCTGTTTCCCGCGATGATGATAACGCCCACAGTCCACAAAATGACTATTGAGCCCAGATTCGCCACCGCGAGTAGAGCCGCGCCTTTTTCGGGAAAGAAGAACAGCGCGAACGGAAAAGACATTGCGAGGAAGTTGTTCATCGTGGCGTGAAACAACAGCATCTTTTTTTCGCTGCCGCAGTAGCCCGCAAGCCGGCAGGTGGCAAGGCCGACGGCAAAACCCGTAAGGTGGATAAAGGCTGTGAGCACGGGCAAAAGCAGGTTGGAAAGAATATCCTCCGCGGACAGGGTTGTAACGATGGACGAAAAAATCATGGCGGGCCAGACAAAATCCACGGAGAGGCGGCTTAAATCCTTTTCGCCTTCATCGGAGACCCACTTCATCTTTTTCGCAAAAACCCCTGTTCCTATGAGGAGTATGATAAAGAGAATTTTTTCAAGAATCGCAAAAAAATGTTCCACCTTGAGGTATTCCTTACTAAGAAACAGGGATGCGCCAAAATTCTAAATCTTCTTCCGCCTTCTGCCTACTTTTCCCCCCGCGCGAGTTTGACGTGCGAGTCTGCCATTTCGTAGCCTGAGGCTTGGGCGCAGGCTGTGTTGAGGTCAAGGGCCGTTACGGTGGCTGCGGCGATTTCCGCGAGGCGCAGAACCGAGCGGTTCTCGTCGGGAGTTTTGCCGAAGTTTCCGCAGCCCAGCATAGTGAGGGCTTCTTTTGCCGTGCCGAAGAGGGTTCCGCCGCCTATTGCGGCGAGTTCCATGCAGGGGAAGCTCACCATAAAGTGAAGGCCGCCTTCCACCGCGTCCGCCTGCACGAAGCAGCTTGAGGAGGAGACGACGTGCGCGAGGTCCTGGCCCGTGGCGGCGAAGAAGGCCGCGACCGCGTTGGCCGCGTTGACGTTAAAGCCTCCGAGGGTTCCGCTGAAGGCTGAGCCAAGATAGCATTTGTGAAAGACTGTTTTTTCAACGGAGCGGCTCGTCGTGCCTTTTTTGAAAACCGTGGTGAGGACGTCTTCGGGAATAAAGATTTCGGTTTCGACGGATTTTCCCCTGCCGTTGAGGACGTTGATGTGGGAGCTTTTTTTGTCCGTGCAGACGTTGCTGCTGATTGTGATGAGCTTCCAACCGGGGAGCTTTGTTAAAAGGCAGCGGCTTATGTCCGCGGCGGCCTTTGTAACGCCGTTCATTCCCATGGCGTCGCCTGTGGTGCAGATGAGGCGGATAATAACTTTGGTGCCAAGCTGCCAGGTTTCGATGTCTTTGAGGCGCACGAAGGGGTCTTTGATACAGCTCTGGAGTTCGGTAACAAGTTCTGAGTTTCCCGCCGCGCTTTTACAGAAATCCGAGGCCGCGTAAATATCGGGGGCCTCCAGCATGGGAGCGCGGGACATTCCGTCAAAGTGGACGAGGGTTTTGAGCCCTCCGGCAAGCCCTATGGCCTTGAACCCCCTCTGAACCCCGGCCACAAGAGCGGCCTCGTTTGTCGCAAGGGGAATATACAGTTCCTCGTCCTCCTTCACGTACTGGCCCCTGATTTTCGCGGGCCCCGCGTAGCCCATGGGAATACAGGCGCTTCCGATTTTCGCCTCGATTCCCGCGAGAATCGCCTGGCCGCCCGCGAGGGAACAGGTGTCAAATACCGAAGCCTTGATATGCGCAAGGGAAGAGCCTGTTTTTTTCTCCAGGGCCTCACAGCGCAGCTTCGCCGCGAGGCGGCAGGCTTCCGCGACCCGTGACGCCTCCTTTGCGCACACCTCCGTAAAAATAACTTCCTCAAGATTCTGGTTTTTGATTTTCCCGCTTTCAAAATCGCGGCTGATGTTTTCGATTGTCATATCTTTCTCCTCATTAAATTATCGCACATCTCACACCCCGCACTTTCCGTGAATAAGAGTGCTGAGAGTCTTCGCGTACTCCGCCGCCTTTCCGATTTTTGCGCTGTCTATGCCTGTTTCTATTCCCATGCGGCGGAACATCTGGGTCATAATTTCCGTAGCGCAGTTTCCCGTAGCCCCCGGAGCATAGGGACACCCGCCCAGTCCCCCCGCCGCGCCGTCAAAACTCGTAATCCCCGCCTGGAGGGAAGCGAAGTTATTGGCGTGTTCCAAACCAAAATGCTGATGGTAGTGTACGGCAAGCCGCGCGGTGGTGAGCCGGGAGGCTATCATCGCCGGAATACGAAAAGCCGAAACAGGATTCGCCATGCCCGTTGTATCGCCCAGGGAAATCTCGTAGGCCCCGAAACTCTCCAGGGCCAGGGCAGTATCAAGGGCCTTTGCCGGGTCCTGCTCCCCCTCAATCGGACACCCGAAAACCGTCGCAATGTAGGACCTCACGCGGATGCCCCGGCGCCTGGCCTCAGCGTTAATCTTCTGGATTTCCCCCAGAGTTTCCGCAGGCGAAACATTGAGATTCTTCCTGTTGTGGCTCTCGCTCGTACTGACAATCGTAACAACCTCAGTTACCCCGCACTCCGCCGCAAGCTCAAGGCCCCGGAGATTCGGAACAAGAGCGCTGTAGGTAACGCCCTCCCGCCTCGTAATCCCCGCGAAAACCTCCCTCACGTCCGCAAGCTGAGGCACCCACTTCGGATGCACAAAAGAGGACACCTCAATCTTCCGGCAGCCCGCCTCCGTGAGCATATTTACATATTCAATTTTTTTGCGCGTATCGATAAAAACAGGCTCAGGCTGAAGCCCGTCCCTCGGCCCCACCTCAAAAATCTCCACCTCTTTGGGAAAAGCCCCTATGTCCATAAAAACCCCCTTCGCCGTAGTGTAGCATACAATTCTTTTTTCGCGCTACAGGCTTTTGGGTCTGGGAATTTGGGCGCAACCTAAGCAAATTTCCCGAAGGGAAATTTGCGAACCCGATAAAACGCGGATTTTAACTATACGCAGAATCAGGCTAAGTGCGTCATACCAGCGTTGCGTGGCTGTGGCCCTAATCGCGTTTTTGAGGGGGGCTATCCGCTCCAATCCAGCGGATTTTGCTTTGCAAAATCCGCAAGGATTTCCGCTTCTATCCAGGCTGCATGGGCGAGCAGCAAGTCCGAAGGACTT
>JAITGB010000218.1 GCA_031280945.1 Spirochaetales bacterium | reverse complement strand
ACAAAGGGGATTTCCAGCGGGGGACGCGTTACGTCCTGCGCAAAGAGTCCAGGCGCAAGAAAAAGCGAGGCGGCTATGATACAGAGCGCGCAGAATCTTTTTTTCAATCTCCTCTCCTTAACGTAAAGATGAAGCCTACAGGAGCTTCTTGAGCCTTTCCCGCTGCTTTTTCATAAAACTGGAGCTTCCGCTCCGCGAGCCGCCGTCCGCCGGCCCGTGGTTTTCTCCGGGCCTCCTGCCAAAGAGTCCCCGCACGAGCTCGGAGAAGGTTCCGGGCCGGGGCTGGACTTCGGATGCCTTAAGGCGTATGCCGTCCAGCGTTTCTTTGTCCGATATTTCCGTAACGAGAGAAACCGCGTTATCGGCGGAGCCGACAAGAAGGACGTGGTTTCCAACTTCAACGATGTGAAGGTGTTTACTGCCCGCAAGGGGCCGGGACTCAAGGACGCGGATAAAGCGTACGCCGTCATCCCTCGGGGCTCCTGCTCTTTTCAAAAAATAGAAGATTCCGTAGATAAGGCCCACAACCACGGCGAGGACGAGAACCATGCGGACAAAATCCCCGATGCCAAACGCGGCGATAGAGCCTGGAGTTTGGGTTTCGGTCTCGGTCTCCCACTGTGAGTCATCGAATACAAAAGTTGTTTCGTCTGTTTGGCCCGGCGGCGGAAGCTCTCCGCCTTCCTGGGCCTGTACGCATACTCCTGCCGCACATATAAGCAGGAGCTGAAAAAATACTGTACGTTTCAGGTTCCCCTCCCTTGGCCCTAAAACCGAAAATGAGTTTTACGTCAAATCCGACATCCTCTCCCCGGGGGCGACTATTTCAGTTACCCGGACGCCAAAGTTTTCATCGATAACCACAACTTCACCTTTGGCTATGAGTTTGTGGTTTACCAGAATATCAACCGGTTCTCCGGCCAGTTTGTCCAGCTCAATAATGGTGCCTTCGCCCATGCTGAGAATTTCTTTAATTGGTTTTTTTGTTCTGCCCAGTTCGACGGTCATTTCCATGGAAACGTCCATCAAAAGGCTGATATTGCCGTGCTCCATAGGAGGAACCCCCGAATTAAGACTGGGAAACTGTACGGCCTGAACGCTGGGAGCGCCTCCCATCATCATGCCGGGATTCATCTGCGGCATTGCCATGCCGTAGCCTGGGGGCATACCGCCGCCCATCATGGGATTTTGCATACCTCCTCCATAGGCTCCGGCGGGAGCGGCTCCCATCATGGGGGCCTGCTGGACAGCGGGGCCTGCTGCCTGGGGTTTTTGCGGCGGGGGGCCGCTTTTTTTTGCCGCGACTTCGGCTGCCTGCTGGAGAGTAAAGATTTCCCAAAAAGAGGCGGGCTCGTTTCCCTCTATTGTGAGGGGGTATGTAAGAACAAGGAATTCGCCTTCCGGCAGGGAAATATCAGCCTGAGCTGCAAGTTTCGCTTCCGAAGGGTCGGCGAGAACAGTTGTTTTGAGCGTGTCGCCCAGGGCTGTTAAAACAGGGCCGGACATCTGCGAGACAGCCTCGCCCAGGGCGGAGAGGGCCGCTTCGTTGAGTTCAACTTCCGCCTGTCCCATCATGAGGCCGGAGACCGACAGCGCAAGTTCTTTGGGGAGTATGTAAGAGTGGTCGCCCAAAAGCCCCTCGGAAAAGTTTTGAAAAACCTGTACCGCTTCGCTTCCGAGGCTGGCTGTCAAGGCGTCCCGCGTCATGACCGCGGCTTTAAGGGGTTCGAGTTTTGCTGTTTTGGTAACAAGGCTTGTGAGGTTTCCGGCCTGGGAGCCGGCCGTGCCCTGCACAACGGAGAGAAAAGTGTTTCTGTCCGCCTCAGACAGGCCGCCGGACGCGTTTTCCAGAGGAGGAAGGTCCTGTGCGGGTTCGCCGCCGCTGCCCTGCAGCAAGGCGTCTATTTCATCCTGCGAGAGTGATCCGTCGCTCATGCTACTCTTCTCCTTCGGTGGCCAGTTCTTCGAACTCGTCTTCTTCGATTTCTTCCAGCTTTTTGATAATCTGGACGGCTAATTTTTTTCCCACAACGCCGGGTTTACAGAGGAATTTGGGTTTACTGCCCACGTTGAGCGTCATCGGGTCTTTTGTGCGCACATTGGGAAGGCGTACCACATCTCCCGTTGTAAGGGCCAGGACTTCCCGCACGGTGAGGTTCATGCTTCCGATTTCGGCCACAACGTTCACGTCTATGGCGGAAAGCCTTTCCCGCAGGATATTGAGGTTTTCGGTTGTGGCGCCTCTGCGCACGGAGGAGTACCAATACTGCGCGCTTAATTTGGAAATAATAGGCTCTATTGTGAGGTAAGGGATGCAGAAGTTCATCATTCCCTCGACATCTCCCACTTTGGTTTCTAAGGTAACAAGTACGACCATCTCCGTTGGCGGAACTATTTGGGCAAACTGCGGATTTGTTTCGATTTGCCCCAGGCGCGGCCTTAAATCTATAACCTGCGTCCATGCCTCGCGCATATTGCCCAAAACGCGGACTATGATTCCCTCCATAACGGAGGATTCAATATCGGTGAGGTCCCGCGATACCTTGACCGCTTCGCCTTTGCCGCCGAAGAGCCGGTCTATTATGGAAAAAGTTATGGCAGGGTCTATTTCCAAAACGGAGGAACCCTTGAGGGGGTCCATGTTGATAACAGCGAGAGTTGTGGGGTTGGGTATGGAGCGGATAAACTCTTCGTAGGTAAGCTGGTCTACGGAGGCGACGTGTACCTGTACGAGGCTGCGAAGCTGCGCCGAAAGGGACGTGGTGGTCAGCCGCGCAAAAGTTTCGTGCATGATGGAGACCGTGCGGATTTGTTCTTTTGAGAATTTATCCGGCCTTTTGAAATCGTATATCTTTATTTTCCGCGATTCGGTTGCCTGGTGTACATCGTCGGTTTCGACATCTCCAGCGGATATTGCGGTCAAAAGCTGGTCTATTTCATCCTGAGACAGGACTTCCGTCATGCTGTTTTTACACCCTCCCCCACGTAGATTACACTGTTTTCGTAATTTGTTTCAAGCCCGGAAGCAGGGTTTCCCCAGGCTGCTGCATTTACTTTTTTTGAAGATTCATGGCGCGCTTTTTGCGGCTTTGCCGCAAAAAACCAGGCTTTTCGCTCCAATTCCTCAAAGCCGCTTCGCGGCTTCTGCGGGATTTCCGCTTCAATCCTTCGCGCGATAAGAATACGCCTATCAAGGACATAAAAAAAATTCAGCTCTCGGCGCGGGGCAGGTTTTTTACGCACTCAGGGCATACCTCCCCTACATTTCCGCGATTACCTGCAGATTGTCGAAAAGAACCTGCTTGATTTTTCCGCTGCTCATAATTGAATTGATTTTGTCGGCGAGTTCAACTTTGAGGTCGTTTTCCTTTTCGGGTTTGAGGTCGGCGGCTTTTTTGGATGTGATAAACTG
>JAITGB010000190.1 GCA_031280945.1 Spirochaetales bacterium | reverse complement strand
GTAACATAATCACCCGGCGGAAGCTGGATAATAACATACGCCAGAATTGAAATGGCAAAAACAGTGAGAAGGGCCATAACAAGACGCCGAACTATATACGAAACCATACTCTCCCCTGTCCCCGTAAAGGCAAAAAACACATTCCCCGCAAGGAGCGGAGGGCTGAAACAGCCCCGCCCCCATATCGCGGAGAAAACTCAAAAAAACCTACTTAAAGTAGAACGTCGCCGGCTGGGAGCTAAACGGCGTTCTCATGTGCTGGGCATTCACCTGCCTGTCGGGAATATTGCCCATATTGTTCTTTACAAGGCGCACACCCATAAAAGCCGGGGACTGCCCCACAGTACCAATACTCCAGGTCTGCTCAACAATAATCTTCCACGCCTCCTTGGCGGACGCGATTTGCCCCGCCTCGTCAGACGCATAAGCCTTGCGAATGAGCTCAAAGGCACGGAGCATCTCCGGGTCGTCCGGCTTTGTTCCCCGCGCCCCGCCCGAAGCGTACCACTGCGCGTAGGCGTAGCCCATGTGGGCCTCCGCGGCGTCAACAGGAATAACATGGCGCGGGAAAAGAAGAAGCATCTCCGAACCGTCCGTAGACCAGGCGATGAGCTGGTTCTCGTTGTTCGCATCGCGGGTAAAAGCAAGATTGCGCTCAAGCTCTTTTACGTCAACGTCGACGCCGATTTTGCGCCACTGCTGTTTTACCATTTCGCCGATTTTCGTATACTCAACGAACTGCCCGCCCACAGTTACAAGCTCAAGGCGCAGGCGGCCCTTGCCGTCCGCCCTCTGGCGGAAACCCTCACCGTCTTTCTTTGTAAGCCCCAGGCCGTCAAGGAGCTTGTTCGCCTGGTCGGGGTCAAAGGTAGCCCATTTGCTGTTCCACTCCGCCCCCGGAGAATAAAGAGTATCAGGAGCCGGAGCCACCGAACCAGGCTTTCCCACGCCAAGCCACACAGCCTCGTTGAGCTGCGCCCTGTCTACACCCAAAGACAGGGCGTGGCGGAAATCCTTGTTCCGCAGCCACTTCATAATTTCAGGGTCTCCCACGTAGGAGTTTCCCACATGGATAGCGCAGTCCGCGCCGTTAAAAGCCGGGTCAAGGTGAACAGTGTAGTTGCCCTTCTGCTGGTTTTCCAGAAAAATAGGCAGCTTGGCAAGGTGCATGTGCCTCTCCTGAATATCAAACTCACCCGCAATGGCCCGGAGGTTCGCCACTTCCGCGTTTTCCGCCAAAGTCATCGTAACCCTGTCTATGTAGGGAAGCTGATTACCCGCCGTATCAACAGCCCAGAAGTAGGGATTGCGTTCCATAGACCAGGTAGGAGTATTGATGGGGCTCACAGTCTTCCACGGAGTAAGAACAGGAAGGTCTGGATTCAAAGCCCAACTGTACTTCATTCTCAGCCACGACACCCAGCCGTCAAAGCCCTCGGCCTTCGCCTTCGCGTTCACAGCCGCCTCCGAGGAATACTTGGGCAGAAACTGCTTGAGATAGTGGGCAGGAGCAACACAGCCGCCCCAGTTCTGGAAAGCCCCCCGCGTCGAGAAACCCGCGCCCACAGAGGTGCTGCCCGCAAGCTGATACACGAAGAAAGCGTAGGGCTCAGGGAACTCGAAGGCCACAGTAAAGTCGTCCACCTTCTTCATAATGCCATTCTTGCCGTTGACCTGAAACTCAAAAAACGGAGTCGGCACAATCTGCTTGTTCATGTAAATATCGTTGTACCAGAACATAAAATCATCCGCCGTAAGAGCCGTCCCGTCCGACCACTTCGCCCCCTTGCGGAGGAAAATCGTTGTCGTCTTTCCGTCCGGGGAAATCTTCCAGTCCTTCGCAAGGGCCGGCATAATTTTATTGCCCGTATAATCAAAAGTGAGAATCTTGTCGCTGTTATTGATGCGGTTGCCGTTCTCGTGGTCCGCAGGCCCCGTAAAAGCCCTCCGCCAGTTGCCGCCGTACTTTCCCGTCTCCCGAAGAGGCTTAATAACCAAAAGCTCAGGAGGCTCAGGAAGCCGCTTTGACACCTCAGGCAGCTTGCCCGCCTTGACAAGCTCCGCGAGCGCGGGCGCCTCCTTAAAAGACTTCGGAAACTGCGCCGTATCGCGGATAAAAGCCGGCCCCTCCAGTTTCCCGATAAGGGCCGCCCCGCCCCCCGCCGCAGGAGCCGCAGCCGGTTTCTCGCTCCCTCCCCCGGCAAAAACGAAGCCCGCAGCGCACGTAAACGCGAGCAAAACAGTAAAACCTCTCTTTAACATACAATCCTCCTCTCATTTTTAACAGCCCAAAAAGCCTGTATATTCCCCTATAGTAACATGAACGCGGAATAATGCAAGTTTTTTTAATCTCGAATTTTGAGCCGAATTTTGGAAGAAACGGGCGCATTTTTTGCGGGCCTTGCCCGCAAAAAACCCTCAGCCCGATAAAACGCGGAGGTTAACTATACGCAAAATCTGGCTCAGTGCGGCTTACCAACATTACGTGGCTGTGGCTCTCATCGCGTTTTTGAGGGGGGCTATCCGCTCCAATCCAGCGGATTTTGCAAAGCAAAATCCGCAAGAATTTCCGCTACTATCCAGGCTGCATGGACGAGCAGCAATCCCAACGGGATTGCGACCAATCCCTTGTGCGCCCAGGGGCTCATTGGTGGTGTCAAAGCCGGAAAATTTTGGGAAAACACTCATCCCGCCCGCGCGTAGCGACGCGGACAGCACAAAACCCTGTACGCATATATTTGACACAGCCCAGTCCCCTGGACTACACTGTCCAAAAGCCTGCGTATGGAGGGAGAACTCCATGATAAAAGCAAAAAGCCGGCTCCGGCAAAGGAAAAACCATGACGCTCACAGAAATGCTCGCATCAAAACCGCCTGCGCAGAGTGAATTAAAAAGCCGCGAAGAGATT
>JAITGB010000180.1 GCA_031280945.1 Spirochaetales bacterium | reverse complement strand
AAAGAAGGTCGAGGTTCGTAAAAACAGACAGGGCGTAGTCGTCGAGGCTCGCCGGCCCCCCCACCTCGCCGCGAACCGGCGCGAGCCTCTCCTCGCTCAAATCTAGAATCGTAGCAATGTTTGAAAGGGGGTCGAGGTCGCACAGAGCAGTTTTGATGCCCAGCTTCGCGTAGTACACCGCGAGGTTCAGCGCCGTAGTTGATTTTCCCACTCCGCCCTTGCCGGAGGCCACGGCAAAAGATTTTTTTTTCAGAGAAGCGAGGGCCGTGCGCGAGACTTTCTTTTTCATCTTGCGCAGTATAGCGCACCCGCTGCGGACAGGCAATAAGTTATGTGTAATTGGGGCAATGTGTATAAAAAATCATACATATTGAGGCGCTTGAACAAAATGAAAAAATGAATTATTTGAATTATAGTAAATACCAGATGAAAATGGAGGTGTTGTTGTGTATGCAATAAGAGCAATTTATGAAGGAAACTACTTTAAACTGGAAGAGCCTGTACCGGTGAAAGAAAAGTATGAAGTCGTTATTACCTTTACAAGACCCTTGAAACAAACACAAGAAGACATTTTACAATTTTTTAACATCTGGGATGAAAAAGATATGAATTGCATTTCGGAAATTATTAAGGAAAGAGATAATTTTTCATTAGGCAGGACTGATATATGATATTTATTGATACAGATATTTTATCATATTATTTTTCAGGTAATGTTAAAATACGCAATAAAATAATAGAATCAATAAAAAATGGTAATCCGATATGCTTAACATCAATTAATGTTTATGAAATTTTGAAGGGGTACAGATGGAATAAAAGTAATTCCAAGGAAAACATATTCAAAATCTTCATTTGATAAATTGTTTAGAATAAATGCCCCAACCGCACATAAGTGGTATTTTTACGCACTGGTTTTAATTGGGCGTGTTCAGCCGCCACGATTCTTCCCACGGCCCGCCTGCGGCGGGGGTTTTCTGGCCGCGCCGACGGCGCGGGCCTGCCCCGGCGAAGCCGGGGCAGGGGCCCTGGGCGCGCAAGGGATTGGAGGGGTCAGCGGATTTTGCGAAGCAAAATCCGCCAAGCCACACCCGAAGGGTGGGGCCGGAGCGATAGCGCAGCCCCGCAAAGCCCGACCCGTGAGCTTTTTTTGCCGAAGGCTAAAAAAGCGGAGGGTTGCGCCCAAATTCTGAACTCTGCGGACACTGCTTCTTGCCTTGACTAATCCGGGCTTTCCTTCTACTTTGTTCCTATGCCTCAGGACGTAAAAAATGCTATTGGGCTTCTTATCGGCAATATCAAGCGGATTATTTCGGTGGATACGCGGAAGCTGGAATATAATATCGCTTCGAAGGTGGCGGGCGGGCATGTGATTCTGGCGGATTCGCACGGGGTGGGTAAGACGTCTCTCGCGCGGGCGCTTGCGGGGTCGATTCGCTGGCACTCGGAGGACCTTTTTACGGAGAATGTGAAGCTGGAGAGGTTTAGCCGCATTCAGTGTACTGTTGACCTTTTGCCTCAGGATATTTTGGGCTACAATCGTTTTACGGGGGTGGGGCAGGAGATTGTTTTTAACAAGGGGCCGATTTTCGCGCATTTTGTTTTGTGCGATGAGATTAATCTTTTGACGCCGAAGACGCAAGGAAGTTTCCTCCAGGTGATGGAGGAGCAGAGCGTTACAATCGAGGGGAAGGTGTACCACTTGCCGGACCCTTTTTTTATTATTGCTACGATGAACTTAAAGGGTGTGCATCTTTTTCCTTTGCCGGCTCCGCAGCTTGACCGTTTTATGATTCGCCTTTCGCTGGGCTATCCTCCGGCAGCCGATGAGGAGGCGATTGTTTCGCGCCACGCCCGGGCGGATGCGTGGTCGGATTTTGCGCCTGTTGTGGATAGTCTTGACCTCATTAAATGGAAAAAGATGGTGGACGAGGTCAAGATGCACGAGGATGTTACGGCCTACATTGTGGCCTGCGTGCGGCGTACCCGCAGCCATGCGGATATTGAGAGCGCGGCGAGTCCCCGCGCGGGGGTGAGGATTTCGCGTCTTGTGCGCGCCCTTGCCTTGTGCCGGGGGCTTGATTATGTGCCCCTGGATTATGTGAAGGAGACTTTTGTTTCGGCTATGGCCCACCGCATTGTTACGCGGGACCCTTCGATTCCGCCGGAGGCTGTGCTTCAGGATATTCTTGATTCTGTTCCGGTTGACCCTGCGCGGCGCAGGCGGGATGAAGCTGCGCCTCCTCTTTCTTCCTCGGCCCTGCCTGTCCCATGAGTTTTCCGGCAAGGTCTTTTCCAAAAATTCTCTTCACGGCTGTGCATGATTTTCCTTTAAGCGCGGGGGGGCTTTTCGCCCTTGCGGGGGGGGGCTTTGTTCTTGTGCGGGGCCTTGCGGACAGGAGTCCCTATGAGCTTGTTCTTGCTGTTTTTGCTCTTGGGCTGTGGCTTCTTCTTTTTTTGACGGGTTTTTTTGCGGCGCGGCGGCTTATGCGGCTTTCTCCGGGCTGGTGCGTTCCCCGGCCTGTAACTGCTGTGCGCGGGGGGGGGCGGGCTGGCGGGGGGCTTTCGGGAGGCGGAGTTTTTCCGGGAGCGGAGCATACGATTACGGGGCTGGACGCGGGCCTGCCGTATTTTTTTCGTCTGCACTTTACGGCTGCGGGAGATTTTATTCCGGGCCCGGGCGCGAGGTTTTCGGCTTTTTTTGAGGCTCCGGCGGACGGCGGGGGGACGGCTTCTCTTGCCATGAGGTTTCCTTTGTCGGGGGTTTTTCAGGGGACGGGTTTGTGCAGGCTGAGGGATGTTTTTGGCCTTTTTTCTTTTCCCTGCGGAGAGAGTATAGACAGGAGTTTTTCCATTGAGCCTGCTCCTTTTGAGCGCAAGTCTCTTTTGCGTATTGACCCTTTTTCGGGCGCGGAGGACAAAAAGTCGTCCAAACAGGCCGATGAGGAGCGCTACTATATGCGGGAGTACGCTCCGGGGGACCGTTTCCGCGATATTAACTGGAAAACTTCGGCGAGGCTTGCTTCCCTGATTACGCGCATTTCGCCTCATACGGAGGAGAAGACCCATCTTGTTCATATTGTTTTTCGTAACTACGGCCCTTCATCGGGGGCGGGACTTTTTCCTGTATGGCTTTTGGACAGGGCAAAGGCGCGTCTTATGCTTTTTCTGCGTACCCTGAAAGAGGAGCATCCGAATTTTATTTTTCATATTGCTTCGGCTGGGGAAAAGAGGCTTGTGGAATCATCTGAGGAGCTTGAGCTTTTTTTTGAAGACCTCGCCTGCCTGTCTTTTGTGTCTTCCGCGGGCGGGGGGGCGGCTTCTCTTGCCTCTGATGCCGCGGCTCTTTCGCGGGAGCTGTATATTTTTTCAACGGCCTGCGATACGGGGCTTGCGGCTTTTCTTGCTTCGCGGGCTCAGTTTCCTTCGTATGTGTTTATGGTGATGCCGGCCCGGAAAAAAAGGGGGGCAGGCGCAGCGAAAGCCGGGGGGGAAGCCGGAGCGGGAGCCGGGGCTGGGGGGGAGGCGGTTTCTCTCCTTCATCATGCGGATATAATCACGGACGGTTTTATTCGGGTTTCGGGTTTTCCGGCAGGGGGAAAGGTTTCTTTTCTTGAAACGGTTCCTTCTCCGGTAAAGGGAAGGGTAGAAATTAATTACGCGGAGATGCGCCTATGACAAAAGAGGAAAGGGGAGCTTTGGTTCTTTTTGCGACACGGCTTTTCGTGTATTTTTGCGTTTTTAGCCTGCCTGCGATTCACCCTGCTGTTTCCGTTGCCTACGATAGGGGCGGCATTGCTTTGTGGTTTTTTGTTATACCCTGCGAAGCCGCGGCGGCCTTTTTTTTGGGGCCGCCCCGGTTTGGGGTGCGCTCGTGGTTGGCGTTTGCGGCGGGGGTTCTTGTTTTTGGGGCCGCCGCGGGGCCGGGGTTTACGGCGGAAGCTCTGCCTCTTGCGGCGGGGGGCGGGGTTTCTTTTGTTCTTACGGCTCTTCTTTTCCGTTTTCCGCGCTGGGGCAAAATAGCTGTTCTTGAGCAAATCTTTTTTGCCTTGACAGCGTTCCGTATGCTGGGCTTCTCAAGGTCTTCGGAGGAGACGGCGGCAAGAAGCGCCGGCCTGACCCAGGGCATAATGATTTTTCTTGTCGCGGCTTTTCTTCTCCACGGCGCGGTTATTTATTTGAGCCTTTTCAGGAGTCCGTCTTCTCCACGGGAGGATGCCTCCGGGCGCGGGAAAAAAAGGCGGCGGGAGCTTGCTGTTTTTGGCATTTCGGCTGCCGCTGCTGTTGTTCTTTTTCTTATAGTCCTCCCGCCGGACTTTGTAAAAAATTCCATTGTCGCCAATCTTTTGCAGGACGAGGTGGAGAGCCAGCCTGTTCCCCTTGACGAGGAGGGGCAGGGCAGGCCGGACAGAGGGGGCTTGCGTTCGGACAGAGGTGAAAACGGGCAAAACCGCAGAAGGGGGCCCCGCGGCATGGGCGGGGGAGAGGACGGCCCGCGCCTTGAAGGTATTCCCGAAAGCCAATGGCCCAATATGGGGGAAGGTTTAAGCAGAAATAGAGGCGAAGGGGACAGGGGAGGGGGAGGCAGGGGAAGAGGCGAGGGAGGTGAAGGCGGCAGAGGCAGAAGCGATGGGGGCGAAGGCGATGAGGGAGGGAGAGGCAGGCGCAGGGGTGAGGACGGTGAGGGGGCAGGAGGAGGGGAGGAGAAGCAGTACGCTGTTATGGTTGTGGCTTCGAGAAGAGCCCACATATACGCGGCAAGTTTATACAAGGGGGAGCTTCACCCTTTAAGGGGTTTTCTGCCCATAGAAAATGAGGTTCTCAATACTCTACCCACACTGCGGCTTCTTGAGACCTGGCGCGGCAGTGAATACTCACAGGAGAGCATGAGGTCTCGTGAGGAGATTTTTTCCCTTTCTATGCTGCCGGAAAAATATATACCCTACCGCCCCCTTGCGGTGGAGCCCACTGTTCTCCAGCAGGGCTACGGGCCCTTCCGGTATTCCCACAGGGTGTGGTCGAGTATGTCCAGCGCGGGTATGGAGGACATGGCTTCGACCCGCGGGCTTACGGAAAGCGAAAAAGAGGAATTCGCTGTGTACCTCGAAGCGCCCCTTGCGAAGAACAGCGACCTTCCTGTTTTTGAGGCTCATCTCCGGGGCGCTCTTGAGGCCGCGGAAAAGGCTTTTGAAGCCCAAAAAAAGGAAGCCGCGAAAAGCGGGGGCGCGGAAATTCCCCCGGGCGCGGCAGATAGTGAGGCGGACAGCGCGGACGCAGAAGGCGAGGACGCGGACACCGGGGAAATTTTTCCGGCGGCAGCGAATCCCGATGACCCGGAGACGTATCTGGGAAAAATCGCCGCAATACTGAAAAGTTTTTCCGCGTTTCAGTACAACGCGGGCTTTGAGGACAACTCGTCCATTCCCGCTCTTGTTGATTTTCTTACCTATACGCGGGAGGGCGACTGCGTAGAGTTTTCCAACTCCGCGGCTGTTCTGGGACGGCTCGCGGGGATTCCCTCGCGGGTTGTAACAGGATTTCTCGCCTCGGAAAAACTTCAAACGCCCGCGCACCAGAGGGGGCTTGCCCTCCTCAGGGAAAAAATCAAACCCCTGCAGGATTTTCCTCTTGATGAGCTTATTCTTGTTACAACAGCGCATAGACATTCCTGGGTACAGTTCTATCTGCCCGAGTACGGCTGGATTGATTTTGAGGCAACTTCATTTGCCCTTCCGCCCATGGGCTTTGGAGACGCGAACAACAGGGACGTAGTGATTCCCATTTTTGAGAAGGAAGAGGAACTGCGGCCCCTGCGCGTTTTTCCCTGGAAGCTCCTCTTTCAGGGCCTGGGAATTTTCGCGGCAGGAGGGCTTTTTGCCGTCTACGCTTTTCGCTACGGCAGAGAATGTTTTCTGCATTATAAGGCGGAAAAAGGCGGCAGGGAGGGCGCGCGGGCCCTCTACAGGCTGCTTGCCATGCGCCTTGCGGTTGAGGGAAAACCCCTAAGACAGCCTTCGCAGACCTCCCGCGAGTACGCCGCTTTTTTTCCTGATGAGCCCGCCTTCGCTCCCTTTGCGGCCCTGTATACAGAGCTTCTCTACCGCGAAACCGGA
>JAITGB010000178.1 GCA_031280945.1 Spirochaetales bacterium | reverse complement strand
GGGCGTTTTCCTCGATAAGTTTTCTGGTTTCCTTGATGTGTTCCCTGTCTTCCATTAAGGCTGCCCAGACGTGTTCAAAAGTAAGCCCGCGCGGATAGTCGTGTACTTTGCTCATTTTTACCTCTGTTTCCAAATATAGCGTATTTCCGTTATCAGGGGAAGCCCAGCCCGCGCGGAGGAAACTTTACCCTTTTACAATTTAAGGTAAAGAATTTATTTATAGGATTATTCAAATCCGTTTTATTGCAGCCTGCGTGTGTAAATAAGCCTGTGGTCGCCTGAGCGGTAGAAATCGAGGATTGTCGCTTCGAGGGCGTAGCCTGATTTTTCGTAGAAACAGCGGGCGGGGGCGTAGGGAAAGGTGGAGGAGGTTTCTATAACAACGAGGCGGCCTCCGCGTGAGAGGATTTCTTTTTCCGCGCTGGTGAGGAGTTTTTTGCCTGCGCCTTTTCCCTGAAGACGCGGGGCCACGGCTATCCAGTAGAGGTCCCACGTAGATTGCGTGGCGGGCGTGGGCCCGAAGCATACGTAGCCCTGGGGGAGGCCGGAGAGCTGCGCCGTGCGCACGATGTAATCTTTTTGTCCGGGTTTGTCGAGCCAGATGTCTATAAGCTCACAGGCGACTTCAAGCTCTTCGGGGGTAAAGACCTTACTTTCGCCAAGAATCGCAAGGAGGGGCTCCCTGTCGGCGCGGGTGGCGGGCCGAATAACGAATTCCGCGGAAAGGTCAGTTTCCGCTTCCGGCCCTGTTCGGGGGAGGCCGTCATTGCGCGTCATGGCCGGTGTTCCGTAGGAGAATGCGGGCAAAGTCCTTCATGTCCCTGCCCCCGGCCTTCAGGCTCCGGCAAAAGCCGCCCGAGGGCGAGATGTCGGGATTAGGGTTGTACTCAAGAACCCAGGGCCTGCCGCGCGGGTCAACGCGGAAATCCACCCTGCCGTAATCCTTTCCGCCCAGGAGGGAAAACACGGTGAGGGCGAGCTCTTCAATTTCCTTTTTTAGGCCCCCCTCAAGGACGGCAGGACATCGGGCAGGAGTTCCTTTATAGTAAGCGCTTTCTGTGCGCCATTTGGCTTCGTAGCCAGTTATTTTCGGAGCGCCCGGGGGAAGGCCGTCAAAAAGTATTTCCGACAGAGGAAGAACGCGGGGACAGCCATCTTCTTCCAGAAGCGCGGCGTTGATTTCCCTGCCGTCTATAAACTCTTCAATAAGGATAGGCTGCCTGTACGCCGCGAAGAGGCCGCGTACGGCGGCTTCCAGTTCCGCCCGTGAAGGGAAATCCCCCGCTACGGATATTCCGAGACTCGCGTCCTCCCTGCTGGGCTTTGCGATGAGGGGAAACCTCATGCTTTCGATGGAGGGGAAAAGGCCGCCGGAGAAGCCCTCACCGGAAAGAGCCCCGCCTGAGTACACCGTCCACGCGGGGGTGGGTACGCCTGCTGAAAGAAAAAGCCTTTTGGAGAGGATTTTGTCCTGCGCGATGCACAGGCACTTCGCGGAATTTCCCGTGTAGGGAATTTCCAGAAGCTCAAGGAGGGCCGCAACGTTCATCTCCCGCGCGGCGCTGCCCCGAAAGCCTTCTGCCAGATTAAAAACAAGGCCGGGCTTTTCCCTGTGGACAAGGCGGAGGAGGCCCGAAACAGATGAGAGGGCGTGGACGCGGGGTTCTATGCCGAGCTCTCCAAGGGCTGCGGCCACAGCCGCGGCTTCTTCCTCCACCGCGGCCTCGGAAATATAATCCCCCGCGTTTTCCGCGGAAGCAGCAGGTTTCCCCGGGGCGTTGTAGAGTACGAGGACGCCCGCGGCCCTGCCGTGATTCCCGCCCTGCTTTTGGCCCTTACTTGGGCTTGATTGTTTTGGAGAACTCACTCCAGGCATTTTCCTGCTGATGCTTTGTGTAGTTTTTCTTTTTCTGCTGGGCCGCGCCCCTGGCCTGCGAAAGCGAAGAAGACTGCGAAGAGCCCCGGGAAGAACCCGAAGAAGATGAGTCCCCTGCCTTGCGCGCCTGGGAAGGACTTGTGCGCGCGTACTGATTCTGGTAGCTCTTGTAACGGCCCGTGAGCTTCATAAGAAGCTGCCGCCACCAGGAAAGATGAGAATACGAACGGTTAAAAATTTCCACTGCGGAAAACTGCAGAATCACAGGAAGACTCTTGAACTGCATGGTCTCGCTTTGCAGAAACTTTTCAAGCTCCTCCTTGACAAGATTCATATCGCGGATTTTGCGCTTTTCCCTGAGGGTATACATAAGAGCTTCCGAAAAAACTTTCGGAGCGGCAAAAATATCCCCCAAAAGAGGGTCCGTAGAACGCAGATAGGCCATAAGCTGTTTTTCAAAGTTTTCCTTGTTCAGGAAAAGCGTCGTATTGTCCCTGTTGCCGGTACGCAGAAGCCTCTGCATTGTCGCAAGAAGATACTGCTCCGCCTGCTCGCGGAAAATATACAGCCTCCCCAAAAAAACCTGATAAAAATTGCTCCTGTGGATGTACTGCTTGCCAATATAAATGATAACGGAAATCTTTTGCTCGTCCCTGGGCTCAATGGTTTTGGCGGCAAACTCCCTGCAAAACTCGTCAAAGCCGTTACCGTACTTGTCGCGGAAACTGCTTAAAATTTCCCAGTAGCGGGTTTCGCAAACCACAGGGTTTTTTTCCTGTTCGAACATCAGCGTCAGGGCGGAGATGTCCTTCATTTTGTCTTCTTCCGCGTTCTTCTTGCGCTTTGCATCCTCTAGATTAAAAGCCACAAAACGCACAAGAATCGCTATAATATCAAAAAAAGCCTGTGAAACCTGAACGCGTTTGACAACAAGAGGGTCGTCCTTCAATTTTTCTATGGCCTGCGCCATACCCAAAACAAGCAGGGGGTCCCTGCTCTCCGCGCGTTTTTTCATATCGTTCATGGACAGGTCAAGAAGACGCGCAACCTCCATGGCAAAGTTGGGCCGCGTCAGCGCATCGCGCATTTTAATGAGGGAGTAACCTATAAACCTGTTTCCCGTACCCGCCGCGAGGAGGAGGGCCTGGTTCGCCCCCTCTAAACGGACGCGGAAGATTTTGCACCCGCCCCGGCTGTCATCAAAAAGCGGCGCGTAGCCCCCCTCCGCCAGAGTTTGCACATCTAAGGGGCGAACGTCCTGGGAGGCGAGGTATTCCTCGTAGGGAAGATGTTCGTCTACATTGCTGAAAAAAGCCTCCAGCTTATTGAGGAGATTAAAATAATGAAAACGGGGAGAATCCGGCACGCTCATCACAATGCTGTCGTAGACCATTTCGCCCTGGCTGTCGTAGTGCAGCTTGATGATTCCGCATCTCCTCTCCTGCATACGCGAAAGCACCTTTTCCACCTCGGCAGCCACGTTCTTGACCGCGCCGGAAAGCTGCGACAAAAAGCGCGCATAGGGAATCTCAAGCTCCCATGACTTGCACAAAGTTTGAAATACCTCAAGCTGAGGCGGGGTATAGTTCCCCAAATCCAGCAAAAACTGCTCCCTCGATTTTACATCGTAATTAACGTAAAACGGAGGAGAGTCTTCCGCCTCAAGTTCAATATTTTTTGCTGTCTCCGCCATAATTCTGTAGTTCTTCCCCCTCGCGGCTCTCTTTTTCACAGCGCAGCCGTTCTTTCTCGGTCTCCGCTATGATGTTTCTTAAAGTTTCGACATTATTGCGATGGGTTATTACCTCATTTTCCTCATGTTCCATCTCCATTTTAAGGTCGTGGAGCTTCTGGGCCAGATTGTCGCACTCAATGGCCGCCAGGAGCTTCTTCTTTTCCGCCGCGTACTCCCCGCCCCGGCGCAGCGCGGCTTCGATATCGACAGCGAGAGTTTTTCCCTCGTCTGTCAAACCCCGCGCCTTGTTTTTCTCGTAGAATTCCCTTCCCGCGTTTTTCAGAAGCTCCACAAGGCGGGCCGTACACTCTTCGTTTTGAATCTCCAAATCCTTCAGGCGCCGCTGAAAACGCTTCTCTACACCCAGACTCTGAAGCTCCCTCTCTAAGGCCGCCTCCTCCCCGGTGAGCCTGTCCACCTCAGCCTCGGCCTCGCGCGCCTTGCGCGTGTTTTCCCTGTAGGAAGCAAGGTACTCATCATCAGGAACAGCCTGAAGGGATTCAAGAAGCGCCTTGCCGAAAATCTGGTACTGCCGCGAAAGACTGCGCTTTTTGAAGTTCCGCGAGGAAGCCAGGAAAAGCGCCTTGCTCCCCTCGAACATCTTGGACAGAAAAGGCTTCTCCTTTGCCGAATCCTTGATGCCGCTCACCCTCTCGTCCGCCTCCTCGATTTCCCGCAGAAGTTTCTTCACAGCCAGGGCCGCCTCCTGCGCCGAAGGCGGCAGGGACTGCGTTTCGCGGTTTACCTGCGCCTTGCCGAATTCCTCGTAGGCCGGAATATTCCGCTTCTCCCTCTCATCTGCCTCGTCCTCAAGACGTATGAGAGCCTTGCGAATATCAGCCGCCTTTACAACAATTTCCTCTATACGGGCGCCCATGTGCGCCGCCGCCTCCGCGTTTTTTTTCGCCTCCGCGATTTCGGTAAGCAGGCCCGGAATAGCCCCCCCGCGCGCCGCCTCCTTGCCCGATTCCACGACGAGCCGGCCCAAAGACACATACAGGTTTGACAGAAGCTCTTCGTTCTTGCCAATTCTCTCTTCTATACTCGCAATGAGTTTATGCCGTGTTTTCATACGCTTATTTTACCCCCTTTTACCAAAAAATGCTATCCAGAAATTTCATGCCTCCGGTGTCAGAATTTTTGGGGGGAGGAGGAGGAGGCGCATTTTTTGCTCACGCAAAAAACCCTCAGCCCGATAAAACGCGGGTTTTAGCTATACTCAAAATCAGGCTAAGTGCGTCATAACAGTAATACGTGGTTCCAGTCCTAATCGCGTTTTTGAGGAGGGCTTTGCGGGGCTTCGCTATCGCTCCGGTCTTTTGGGGGCCGTTGGCCCCCAAAAGACTAAACCCCTCCAATCCGCTGGTTTTGCGTACCTTGCGGTTCGGAGAACCGTAAAAATCA
>JAITGB010000094.1 GCA_031280945.1 Spirochaetales bacterium | reverse complement strand
TTCCTCAAAGCCGCTTCGCGGCTTCTGCGGGATTTCCGCTTCAATCCCTTGCGCCCCACGGCCTTCTTGCGCTTCGCGCAATTTGATTTTGTGTAGTGGGGGTAAATGCAGCCGCCCTGGTTACTTATTAAAAAAAGATTTCCCGCGAAAGGGAAGGCGGAGATTTAAGGCCGGGCGCGTTTCGCGCCCGCGCGGGCCGCCGGAGGCGGCCCGGGCCTTTGGTGCGCAAGGGATTGGAGGGGGCCGAAGGCGACTTGCCCGCCAGGGCAAGGCCAAAGCCCCGCAAAGCCCGGTTTTTTCGGGTACTCCCGAAAAAATGCGCCCAAATTCCTTTTATCAGCCTGCCGCTTAAAGCCGGGTCTCTTTCAAAAATGCCGTAACTTCTTCCTCGCGGGGCATCGCTGTCTGGGCGCCGTATTTTTGTGTGGACAGGGCGGCCGCGGCGTTTGCGAATTCAACGCTCTTTTCCAGGGGCAGACCCTTGCCCAGGGCCGCGGCAAAGGCGGCGTTAAAGGTGTCTCCGGCTCCTGTTGTGTCCACGGCCTTGACCGGGAAGGCGGGGACGTGGAAGACCGGGCCTTCGCGGACAATATACGCCCCCTGTTTGCCCGCTTTGACGATGACGCAGGGGGTTCCCGCGTACAGGAGGGACTGCGCGGCGGAGTAGATGTCTTTTTCGTTTGCGGCGGGGAGGCCGCTCAGGATTTCCAGTTCTTTAAGGTTTGGCGTGAGGTAATCGACGAGGGGATAGATGCCGCGGGGCAGGGGCACGGCGGGCGCGGGGTCAAGGATATAGATTTTTCCGGCTGTTTTTTTTCGCAAAATATGCGTTACCGATTCGAGGGGAATTTCAAGCTGCAGGAGGTATATATCCGCGGGCGGGAGGTGAGAAAACCGCTCCTCAATGTCCTGGGGCGTTACTTCCTTGTTTGCGCCGAGCGTAACGATAATATGATTTTCTCCTGCCGTGTCAACTGTGATAAGGGCTGTTCCTGTGGGAGCCTTCGCGTCAACGAGGACGCCCGCTGTTCCTACGTTTTCTTTTTCCAGCAAAGCGAGGCAGGTTTTTCCGAATGAATCGTTTCCTACTCTGCCGAATATGCTTACGGCCGCGCCAAGGCGGGAGAGGGCGACTGCCTGATTTGCGCCTTTTCCGCCGGGAATCACCTGAAAGCTCGTGGCGGTAAGGGTTTCGCCGGGCCTGGGGAAACGTTCTACTGTTGCAACGAGGTCCATGTTGATGCTGCCAATTATGCAAAATGATTTCATATCTTCCGAATACTATCTCCGTTTGCCTATAAAATCAAGGAAATTTACTAAATAGTTTAGTAAAAATGTTGCACAAAAGAACAGGCGGGTATATACTTGAGGCAAACGGAGGGAGCTATGGGTACATCTACTGACGGGGCCGCTGTGGTGCGGATTTTGGAACGGGCTGCGGCAAACATGGCCGAAAATAAAACTCTTCTGCTTGAGCTTGACGGGGTTATTGGAGACGGAGACTTAGGGATTACAATGGAAAAGGGTTTTGCCGCGGCTGCCCAGGCGGCGAGGGGAGAGGCGGGGGCCGAACCGTGCGCCGAACCGGGCGCTGTTTTTATCAAGGCGGGAATGGCTTTAGCGGCGAAAGCGCCGTCCACTATGGGGACTCTTATGGCAACGGGTCTTATGCGGGGGGGAAAGGCTGTTGGCGGCAAGCCGGAACTTTCAGTGGAGGATATGAAGGCTTTCCTTGCCGCGTTTTTTCAGGGTGTCATGGAGAGGGGCAAGGCTAAACCTGGGGAGAAAACCCTACTGGATATTCTTGAGCCTGCGGTACAGGCTATGCAGGCGTACACAGGCTCCGCTGTGGCGGAGCTGTGGAAAGAGGCGGAGAAGGGCGCGAAGAGGGGCATAGAAAACGCCAGGGCAATGGAGTCCCAGCATGGAAAGGCTGCTGTCTTCCGGGAAAAAACACGAGGGCTGGAAGACCCGGGCGGCCGCGCCGTATATATTCTTGTAAAAAGTTTCGCCGAGGCTCTCGGCGCATAGGATTTTTACTCTCTTACCAAATTACTATTTAAGGAGCGGTTATATGAAAAAGATGCGGGGAGTTATTACAGCGATGGTAACGCCGTTTACGCAGGGCGACGAAGTGGATGTACAAACGCTGAAAGCCTATACCAATTACCTCATCGGTAAGGGTGTGCATTGCCTGTATCCGGGAGGCACGACAGGCGAGATGCTGAAAATGTCCACAGCAGAACGCAAGAAGGTTGCGGAAACTGTTGTGAGTGAGGCCGCGGGCAGGGTAACGGTGTATATTCACGTGGGGGCCATGACAACGAAAGATACGGTTGAGCTTGCGCGTCATGCTGTTTCCATTGGAGCTGACGGCATCGGGGTTGTAACGCCCCAGTTTTTTGGCGTAAATGACAGGGAAATGGAAGAGTTTTTTGTCTCTGTGTCCCGCAGTGTGCCGGATGATTTTCCCCTGTACGCCTACTGCATTCCGCAGTGCGCGGCAAATGACCTGCGGCCCGAAATAATCGAGAGGATTCTCAGGCGGACAAAAAACCTCGTGGGGGTAAAATACAGTTATCCCGATTTTCTGAGGGTAAAGGACTATCTTCTCTGCAATAAGGGGGATTTTTCTGTTGTGGTAGGAACTGACCGGCTTTTTCTTGCGGGCCTGAGCATGGGCTGCGATGGAACGGTTTCGGGCTGTTCAAACGCAGACCCTTCGAAATTTGTGGAAGTATACGAGAAATTTGGGGCAAAAGACCTTGAAGGGGCGCGTTTGGCCCAGGTTTTGGCAAGCGAACTGTGCGAAATAACAAAAAACGGGGCGAATATGGCGATTTTTAAGTACGCTCTTGAACGGCATGGACTGCCTGCTGCCCACATGCGTTCTCCTGCCCTTGATTTAACGGACGAAGAGAAAAAAGAGCTGTCCGGGAAACTTGAAGTTTACGAAAAAAAACTTTAATATAAAGCCTGCCTGCAAAACCCGGTTAGTTTTGCAACTGCCTCTCTAGGCAGGGCTTCCGCGGCGGGAGAACAGCGCCGCGATTTTTCGTACAGGAAGGTAAGTTACCCGTGGCAAAGATGACAAGCAGGGAGATAGCCCGGCTTGCGGGAGTATCTGTTTCAACTGTCTCGATTGTACTTAATGGGAAGCCCGGAGTAAGCGAGGAAACGCGGACCCGGGTTATGGATATACTAGAGCAGAATGGCTTTTCCCTCAACATGCGCAATCCTGTTGCCCTGCAGGGAGGCGTCATCAGGTTCTGCAAAATCGCAAAGCACGGACAGATAGTCAACGACAGGCATAACGCTTTTATTTCGGATTACACAGACGGCATTATTGAGGAAGCGAAGCTGCACGGCCTTAGCGTAGAGGTGGCGACATTTAACGGCTCTTCCCTTCTCAGCGTATCGGAGCTTATCCGCGTGTCCCACGGATTAACGGGCTGCATCATTCTTGCCACCGAGCTTTCCCAGGGGGACATCGACATATTTGACGGAATCGGCATCCCCTTTGTGTTTCTCGACGCCATGTATGAGTTTTCCCCGCACGATTTTGTAACTATGGACAACATGAAGATGACCTTCGACATGGTACGGCACCTCTATGAGCTGGGACACAGAAAGATAGGTATGCTCTATAACGAAGGGGGCAGCAATTTCGGCCAGAGGAAAACAGCCTTTATCCGCGCTCTGGCAAGCCTGGGGCTTTCTTTCCGCGAGGACTGGATGCTCAGGATAGGCTCAACGCATGAGACAGCCCAGTCCGACATGTACCGCCAGATTCAGGGAAAGAAAGACCTTCCAACGGCTTTTTTCGCAAGTAACGATATGATAGCTGCCGGGGCCATAGCCGCCCTGCAAAGCCTTCATTATAAAGTACCGGAGGATATTTCCGTAGGCGGTTTTGACGATATTCCCGTGGCTTCGTTTATCGACCCCCCTCTTACCACTATCAGCGTCCCAAAATTCGACATTGGCCGGCTTGCGGTATCCGTGCTTTTGGATAAAATCAAGAAGCGCGGCGTATACCTCAGCCAGAAAAGCGTCCTGGCAGGCAAACTTCTGGTGCGCAAGAGTACAAGCCCTGTTCTCCAGGGCCAGCGCATATAAATTTTTGGGGCGCATTTTTTGCCCGTTGGGCAAAAAACCGGGCTATCCGCTCCAAGTCCTCGAAAGCGCCGATGCGCTTTCTGTGGGCTTTCCGCTTCTATCCCTTGCGCGGGACGGGGGCTCCGCCCCCGAACCCCCGCTGGGAAGCCGAAAGGCCCCCAGACCCCCATAAAAAGTTTATATGCGCTGGCGCTGCTGAATTTATCCCCTTTTCTCAGAAAAATATGCTTGACAGTCAGAATATGTATGCTACAATTTAATAAATATTTAGTGAAAAGGAGAAAAACATGAAAAGATTTGCTGTGATTCTTTTGTGTCTGGCCATGGCCTCCACGCTTTTTGCCGGGGGAAAGGCTGAAAAGTTTCCTACAAAACAAATCAACATTGTTGTCGGGGCTTCCGCGGGCGGAACTTCCGATACGGTAACGCGCTTTCTTGGAAAGGAAATTGAAAGCGCGCTGGGAGTCCCCGTTGTTGTAGCAAACAAACCCGGCGGGTCAAGCGCCGTTGCGGTCGAATACATGGCTGCCCAGGCTCCTGACGGCTACAATCTTATGTATATGCCGGTGGAGAACGCCATGGTAAAGGCTCTTGGCTTTACCCAGATAGAACCAAAGGTTCTCTCCTACTTTGCCCGCGCAATGACGCTCCCGGCAACCGTTACGGTAAACGCGAACGCTCCGTGGAAAACGCTTGCCGACCTTCTCAAAGACGCAAAGGCGAACCCCGGAAAATTTACTGTCGGCAATTCAGGAACAGGCTCGATTTGGCATTTCGCGGCGGTTGGAATTGAACAGGCCGCGGGCGTTAAGTTTAACCATGTGCCTTTTGACGGCGGCGCCGCCGCGGCTACCGCGGTAATGGGCGGCCATGTGGATATAGCAACCGTTGCCCCTGGCGAAGTAAAAGCCGGCGTTGAAAGCGGAAAACTCAAAGTGCTGGCAATTGTCGATAACGAAAGGTCTTCGCTGTACCCTGATGTTCCCTGCTTTAAGGAACTGGGCCTTGCCGTTGAAATCCTCGGCTGGGGCTGCTTTGCCGCTCCCCAAAACACGCCTCAGGATGTTTTGAAAATACTCGAAGACGCTTTTGCGAAAGCAATTCAGGCAAAAGGGTTTCAGGACCTGTGCAAGACCTATGGCTTAACTCCCGCGTATCTTAACGCGGCTGATGCTCAGGCTTTTGCGAACTCTCAGGCGGAATGGTATCAAAAGGCTGTTCCGTCAATGAATTTACGCTGATACGCAAGAAGAAGCCCTAAAACCGCTTGTCTCCAGGGCGCCGGATATACGGCGTCCTGGAGAGCGGTAACGCGCGTGGACAAAGGGGGATATCATGAGTAAAGCCGGTATAATTTTTAGCGGAAGCTGCAGTGCGCTCGCCCTGGCTTTTATGATTCCGGCATTCGGTTTTCCCGGAGGCTCTTCAGACGGCGCGCCCGGCCCGGGATATTTTCCCATCATTTTGTGTACTGTTATTCTTTTTTTAAGCGCCGTCCTTGCCGTCTCATATCTGCGGCACACAGAAAAATACTTCGCAACAAATGAGGCGGAACGCAGTAATCTTCCTGTGCTTCTTGTAACAGCCGGGGCTGTTGTCATATATACCATTATGTTTATGTTCCTGCCGTTTATTCCCTTAACACTAGCCTTTTTGATTTTTTTGAACCGCCTGTACAAGAGAACATGGAAGTATTCCGTTGTTTTTTCGCTTGTGTTTACGCTTGTTATGTACGCGATTTTCAGCAAATTCCTGCACGTTATGCTGTGATACTAAGGGAGGAAAGCCGTGGAATGGATAGACGCTTTTGCGGGAGTTTTTCGGCCCGATGTTTTTATGTATCTCCTTGTAGGGGTTTTATCGGGCGCTCTTATCGGCACTCTGCCGGGGCTGACGGCTACAATGGGAGTAGCTGTTCTTACCCCGATTTCTTTTTGGCTTGAACCGGCCTGCGGTTTTGCCATGCTTATCGGAGTTTACAATTCAGCTATATGGTCAGGCGGCATTTCCGCGATACTCATAAACACGCCGGGAACCCCCGCGTCCATGGCCTCTACCTTTGACGGATACGCTTTGAGCCAAAAAGGACTTGCCATGCTCGCTTTGAATATCAATACGGTATTTTCTGTCGCGGGCGGCCTTTTTAGTTCCCTCTGCCTCGTGTTTTTCGCTTTTCCCCTGGCGGATTTTGCCCTGCGTTTTGGCCCCGCGGAATACGCGGTTGTGGCCTTCTTCGGCCTGACCATGATGATAAGCGTATCGGGAAGTTCTCCTGTAAAAGGTCTTCTCGTTGGCTTTCTGGGCCTCCTCCTCTCAACAGTGGGCCTTGATACCATTCACGCCTTTAAGCGTTATACGCTGGGTTCTCCCCAGCTTCTTGACGGCTTGAGCTTTGTACCTGTTATGATAGGTCTATTCGGCGTAGGGGAGATTCTCTACCAGATTTACACGACAGACCACAGCTTTACACAAAACGTTTTCGAGGTGGCGAAATCCAAAAAGTTTTTCCTGAATTTCAGGGAATTAAAAACCGTGTTCCCCTTGAATCTTTTTTCCGGCGCCATTTCGGTTATCATCGGAGCCATACCGGGAGCAGGAGGGGACATTGCGTCCATCGTAAGCTGGGGCCAGTCAAAACGAATGTCAAAGCGTCCCGAAGAATACGGGAAAGGCTCAGTGGAAGGGCTTTCCGTCTCCTGCACCGCAAACAACGCGGTTATAGGCGGAGCAATGACAACGATGCTGTCCCTGGGGATTCCCGGAGACGCGGTTACAGCCATTCTCATTGGCTCTCTTATGATGTACGGGATGACGCCCGGCCCCCGCATGTTTGTGGAAAACCGCCCCTTTATTCTTACCCTTATTGCCCAGCTTGTTATCGCCAACATTGTAATTCTTGTTTTTGGACTTGCGACATCCAGAATATATCCCAAAATTCTCCGCATAAAAAAGCAAACCCTGTGGGTTGTGGTTATTATGTGCTGTATTTTGGGCTCGTATGCGATTAACAACTCCTACGTTGACCTTGTGGCTATGGCCGTAGCGGGCGTATTCGGCTTTGTGCTGCGAAAAATGCAGTTCCCGCCCGGGCCCCTCGTTCTGGGTATGCTTTTGGGAAAACTCCTGGAAGCAAACCTGCGCAGAACCCTCGCCGTTACTATGGGCGATTATGGAATATTTTTTTCAAGCCCTATATGCATTGTTTTACTTGCAGTGTCGGTTTTGTCTCTGGCCGTTCCGCCTGTACTGCAATATGTCAAAGATAAAAAGAAGCAAAAATAACTACAGAAAAAGAAGGAGTCAATTATGAAAAAATTTATCAATGAACCAGCCGCCTTTGTTGATGAAATGCTTGAAGGGAT
>JAITGB010000082.1 GCA_031280945.1 Spirochaetales bacterium | reverse complement strand
TTGAATTGGTAATTCTTTACAACTCTTCGATTATCAGAAGCAAATTTGAGAAATGCTTTTATGTTTTTCTCTTTGTCCCTTTTTGATATGAAATCAATAATTTCGGATAATTCTATTTCATTATCCGATTTTATTATTATCGTCTTTGAGTCTAATGCCATTGTCTCATACATAAGAATCCTCCAATATTTTTAGTATAAACAAAAGTAAAAAAGAATACAACACTTCGCATTTATTTAATTTGCGTATGATTTTTTATACACTTCCCAGCTATTTTAGCCCAATGGCATATATCGTTCCGGCTGTTTGATACGTATTGCCGGAAGGAGCGTAAGCGGCCAGCCTATCCGAAAGGATAAAAATTTTCGCGGAATTTTTCAGGGTAAGCGCAAATCCTCTGCGGCAAGCGTAAGGCGGAAAACTGAACCTTCGCCCGCGTGGCTTTGCGCTTCAACTTTTCCTCCGTGGAGGAGGGCTATGTGCCGCACTATGGCAAGGCCAAGTCCTGTGCCTCCTGCTTCGCGGCTTCGCGCTTTGTCCACCCTGTAGAACCTTTCAAAAATCCGGTCAAGGTGCTGGGGCGGGATTCCCATGCCCCTGTCGCGCACTTCTATAATAAGGTTTTCATTTTCCGTAAAGGCCGCAAGCTGTACACGAGAGCTGTCCTGGGAATACTTGACCGCGTTATCAAGAAGATTGATGACGGCCTGCGCCAGAAGGGAAGGATAGATGCGGGCTTTTAATTCAGGCGGGCAGGAAGTTTCTATGCGAATGTTTTTCTTTTCGGCCTGAAACTTTACCGCGAAGAGAGCTTCTTCAAAAAGGGGCGCAAGCTCCGCTTCCTCGCGCGGAGGCCGGGGCTGGCAGTCGTCCTCAAGGCGGACGAGAAAGAGGAGGTCGCCCACAAGATTCTCCATGCTTACGGCGTTTTTCTGTATGACCTGGGCAAAATGCCGCGCCTTTGCCATGTCCTCAAGCGAGGGGTCCAAAAGATTTTCCGAAAAACCTTTTACAAGCTGTATGGGTGTGCGAAGCTCATGCGAAACATTGGCGGCAAAATCCTTGCGTACCTGTTCGAGCTTAACGAGGCGGGTTATGTCGTTCATCACGACAACAGCGCCGCCTTTTATGTCTTCGCGGCCCGGCGTGAGGGGAGAAGCGCAGACCTGAAAACGGCCTCCCGCTGTCCTCCCGTGCAGGGTAAGCTGGATTTCACGCGGAGAGCCTGAATCCATTGCCCCGCGCGCCGCTTCTTCGAGTTCCGGCGAATGTGTGGCCTCAAGAAGAGAAATGAAAGCCTCTTCGCGGCCTTCCTCCAGAGAGAAAATTTCCCGCGCGCGGGGATTCGCGCGGCGCAGGAAAAGAGAGCTGTCCACAACGAGAACAGCTTCCGGCATGGCGTTGAGAATTGCTTCAAGCCTGCGGCTTTCTGCCCGGGCTGTTTCTATACGGCGCGAGAGTTCCGCTGCCATGCTCCGGAGGGCTTCTTCCAAAACCTTGAATTCCTTTATAGCGGGAACAGGTTCCGCGGGCCTGCGGGATAGGGGGCTTTCTTCTCTTTCCGCGGCGGCGCGGGCAGTGGAAACAAGGCTCCCCAGAGCGCGCGAAAGGGAACGCGAAAAAACGTATGTCCCCCACGCCGCCGCGAGAAAAAGAACTCCCGCGAGAAGGAGAAAAGAAGAGGCCGCGTTCCTCAGCCTGAGGAAAAAACCCGGAACAAGGCGCGAGAGCCGGAAAACTCCTGTTATTTCCCCGTCCTCGTACACGGGCAGGGCAGCGTAAATAAAGGAAAGGCCCAGGCTTGCGGAACTCCTCCTGTGAATGCCTTCTTCCCCCGCAAGGGCCGCCTCTACCTCCGGCCTTCCCCTGTGGTTTTCGCTTGAGGCCGCGTCCATGTGCGAATCCGCAAGAACTCTCCCGTCTTTTTGGATGAGGGTAAACCGGAAAGGAGAGTCTTCGCCCTGCCGGAGAATCCACTCCTGCGCGTCTTCGGGCAAAAGGGATTTGAGCGTTTTGGCCGCGTCCATGAGGCTGCGCGTGTTTGTTTCGTAGTACAGGCTGTCCATAAACACGAGTACGGCTCCCGTAAAAACAAGGGAAACGCCCAGCGCGCTTGAAAGGAGTACCGCGAAACTTTTCCTGAATACCGTTTTCATGGAGACTGTACCCTCATGCGGTAGCCTACCCCGCGAATTGTTTCTATCATGTCCCCTGAGTTTTTCAGTTTTTTGCGCAGGGCGAGAATCTGAACGTCAACCGAACGGTCTGTTGCCGGATAATCAGGCCCGTGCAGCGCTTCAATAATGCTGCTGCGCGAAAAGACCCTGTCTGGGTGGGAGAGAAAATGTTTCAGAAGAGCGAACTGTGTCGCGGACAGGTCAAGAAGCTCTCCTTCGCTCCGCGCTTCGTGGCGGGATGCGTCAACCGAAAGAGGCCCCTGTTGCCAAAAACCTACTGCCCCTGTATCTTCCTCCGCTTCACAGAGCCGCCTCAAAGCTGCCCGCACCCGCGCCGCGAGAACGCGGGGGCTGTAGGGTTTTACAACGTAATCGTCCGCTCCAAGTTCAAGGCCCGTAACCACATCGGATTCTTCTCCCCGCGCTGTTGTCATAATAACGGGAATGTTTTTGAGGCGGACATCCGCTTTTAGTTTTTTGAGAACGGTAAAGCCGTCCATGCCCGGAAGCATAATGTCGAGTATGACGCAGGAAGCGTTTTCTTTTTTTAAGAAGGCCATGCCTTCTTCTCCGGTTTTTGCCATGAGGAGCCTCCAGCCTTCTTTTTCAAAGGCAAAGGCGAGCATCTCCCTGATGCCGGCTTCGTCTTCTATTATCAAAATTACAGGTTTCGCCACAGCTTCTCCTATCCGTTTAACTCTTCGTGGGAGCTTTCCACCATATATATAACACTTTCACACATATTGGTAATGTGGTCGCCAAAGCGTTCAAGGAAGCCCGAAGCCTGAAGAAGCCTGAGGGCTTTTTTTGCAAGTTCGGGGTGTTCTTTTATAAGGCCAATTGCTTCTTCGGTAAGGGCTTTATGCTCCGCGTCTATCTCGCTGTCAAGCTGTGCGGCTTCCCGCGCATGGGCTGCGTTTTGTTCAAGGTAGGCTTCTATGGTCAAGCGGAGCATGAGGCTGCCTGTTTGGGCCATTTTTTCCATGCGCTTGGAAAAACGAAAGGAAGGTTCGCTCCGCAGTTTTAAGGCGGCCTTTGCAAGGTGTACGGCGTAATCGCCCATGCGTTCGAGGTTTGCCGTGAGTTTGAAAACCGTTACAAGTTCGCGGAGGTCCCGCGCAACAGGCCCGTAGGCCGCAAGGAGGCTGGCAGCGTCATCTTCGATTTTAAGCTGCAAAGAGTTAATAACAGCGTCGTCCGCCTTGACTTCCCGCGCAAGCTCCGCGTCTTCTCCGTGCAGGACGGCAAGGGCTTTGTCAAGGTCTCTCTCCACGCGGGATGCCATTGCGAGAATGGTTTTCCTCAATTTGTTTAATTCTTCACTAAAGGTATTGTGTCCCCTCATGGTTTTCTCCCAGGGCGGCTGTATGTGCCGCAGGTATAAAAATCAAATTGCGCGAAGCGCACAAGGCCCATAGGCCGCGCAAGGGATAGAAGCGGAAATCCGCTGGATTGGAGCGGATAGCCCGGTTTTTTGCGGCAACGCCGCAAAAAATGCGCCATGAATCTTCAAAAAAAATAAATGCAAAAACACTCTGTTCTCTCCCTTGCGAAATAGTTTTTTATCGGGGGCCTTTATCCGAAGCGGCCCGATATATAGTCTTCCGTGCGCTTGTCGCGCGGATTGGTAAAAATCTGCCGCGTCTGTGAGTATTCGACAATTTCGCCCAAAAGGAAAAACGCGGTTCTGTCTGCCATGCGCGATGCCTGATGCATGGCGTGCGTTACGATGATAATGCTGAAATCGCGTTTGAGTTCGCCGATGAGTTCCTCTATCCTGCCTGTGGCAATGGGGTCGAGAGCGCTCGTGGGTTCGTCCATGAGAATTATTTCCGGCTTCATGGCAATGCTGCGCGCTATGCACAGTCTCTGCTGCTGGCCGCCGGATAATTTCAGGGCGGATTC
>JAITGB010000037.1 GCA_031280945.1 Spirochaetales bacterium | reverse complement strand
CGGGACGCAAGCTCGTCAACAAGACGGCGCAGGGCCGGACGCGAAAACTCCTCGATAATACGGCTGGCTGTTTTCTCTCCTATGCCGTGCAGGGACGTAAGGGCCGCCTCGTCGTTGTTCGCGGCAAGGGCAAAAAGTTTTTCTACAGTATCAAAACCGTTTTCGATGAGAATCTGCGTTACCTTCGCGCCGGTTTCGGGAATACCCAAAGCGGGCAGAACAATTTCGTAAGGCTGTTTTTTGCTTTTTTCAACGCCCTGCCGTATGAGCTCAACTTTTCGCTCGCCGAAACCCGCATATTCAGCGATTTTCCCGTAGGGAATTGTGTAAATATCGGGAATATCCTTGACAAAACCTTCCTTCCACAGGAATTCAATTGTTTCAGAACCCAGGTTTTCAATGTTCATCTGGTCCTTCGCCGCGAAAAAAACAAGGCGGCCCTTGCGCTGCTGTGCGCAGCCCTCACTGTTGGGGCAAAAGCGGTGAGCGCCCCTGTCAACAAGGGCAGCCCCGCAGGAGGGGCACACATCCGGCATACGCCACAGGGGAGCGTTTTCGTTTTTTTCGATAACACGCAGAACCGCGGGAATAACATCGCCCCGCCGGCTTGCCGCAACAAGGTCTCCCTCGGAAAGCTCCAGGGCGTTAATGTAGTCCTGATTGTGCAGAGTAATGTTTTCGATTGTAGCCCCCCCTATTTCAACAGGCTCAACGCGGGCAACAGGAGTAATGCGGCCCGTGCGGCCCACCTGAATCTCAATCTTCGTAACCCGCGTAAGACCTTCAGGAGACTCAAACTTGTAGGCTAGTGCCCAGCGCGGATGATGGCCCGTGTAACCCAGTTCCTCGCGCACATCAAGCTCATCTACCTTAAAAACAAGACCATCTATCTGATACCTCAGCCCCGCTCTTTCCCCGCTATAGCGGCGTATGAGTTCCTCTATTTTTTGAGGGTCGTCCGCATCTTCAGCGGAAACAGGAACGTTTCGCGGGTTTACGCAAAAGCCAAGCCGCGCAAGTGCTACTGTAATTTCGCTGTGGCTTTTTCCCGGAGGGTCAAAAAAACCTTCGTACACAAAAATATGCAAAGGGATTTTCGCGGTTTCGCTCGACTTGTTGCGCCGCAAGGTTCCGCCCGCAAGGTTGCGCGGATTGGCGTAGGGCGTCTGTATAGCAGCGTTTAACTCCGCAAAAGTGTCCGTGGCAAGATACACCTCGCCCCGCACAGCAAATTTTCCAGCCTGCGTAACGCGCAGGGGAATCTCGCGTATGGTGCGGGCGTTGGAACTCACATCGTTTCCCACAAAACCGTTTCCCCGCGTAACAGCCGCCGCGAGAAGGCCGCCCTCGTAATAAAGAACAAGAGAAATCCCGTCTATTTTTTCTTCCATCATAAAAGACAGCGGCCTTCCCGCGGCAGCCGAAGTCTTCTTCATCCAAGCGGAAACCTCAGCCGCGGTATACGCCTTGTCCAAACTCAAAACAGGAATCGTGTGTTCCACTTCGGGAAAATCCGCGTCAAGGTCGCTCCCCACCCTCAGGCTCGGAGAATCCGGCGCGGCGAACTGGGGAAACTCCTTCTCCAAAAGAAGAAGCCTCTCAAAAAGACGGTCGTACTCCAGGTCGCTGACAGAAGGCCGCCCGTCAACGTAATACTCCCGTTGATACCGCGCGAGAAGTTCCCGAAGACCAGCAAGCTCTTTGCGGGCATCCGTGTCCCTCATATCTTGAGTCCTACTCCTCCCACAACCACGTAGAAAGATACCTCTCCCCCGTATCCGGCAGAATGGCGACAACGGTCTTTCCCGCGTTTTCAGGCCGCCGGGCAATGGTGAGCGCAGCCTCCAGAGCAGCGCCGGAGGAAATACCCGCGAATATGCCCTCCTCCCTCGCCGCCCTGCGCGCCGTAGCGCCCGCTTTTGCGTCATCGGTCAAGTACACCTCGTCAATAATATCCCTCCGGTACACAGCCGGCACGAAACCCGCCCCCAGACCCTGAATCCTGTGCGCTCCCGCCTCCCCGCCGGAAAGAACAGGCGAAGACTCAGGCTCAACAGCAACGACCTTTATACCAGGCTTACGCGACTTGAGGAAAAGCCCCGCGCCGGTTATGGTGCCGCCCGTACCCGCGCCGCCCACAAGAATATCCACCGCGCCATCCGTATCTTCCCAAATCTCCGGGCCCGTGGTTTTTTCGTGAATCTCAGGATTCGCCGGATTTGTAAACTGCTGCAGAATGTACGAATTGGACGTCTGGGCGGCAAGCTCCTCCGCGCGGGCAATAGCCCCCTTCATGCCCCGCGAACCCTCAGTCAGCACCACCTCCGCGCCCAGAGCCTTGAGGAGCTTGCGCCTCTCTACGCTCATCGTCTCCGGCATAGTCAGAACAAGTTTGTAGCCCTTCACAGCCGCGACAAACGCAAGAGCTATCCCCGTATTGCCGCTCGTAGGCTCAATGAGAACCGTACCCGCATTAATCCTGCCATCCGCCTCCGCCGCCTCAATCATGGCGAGGGCGATGCGGTCCTTCACGCTTGAAAGCGGATTAAAAAATTCCAGCTTCGCGTATACAAAAGCCCCGCTATTGTTGAGCCTGTTTATTTTGACAAGCGGCGTCCTGCCAATCAAGTCCGTGATTTTCTTTACCCGAGCCATTGAACCCCCCAAATGCATCCCCGCAGGTCTCCGCGAGAAACTCCTTCAACTATAACGCAGCGGCATACAGGGAAGCAAGGGTTTTTTGAAGACAGAACTTTTGGGCGCATTTTTGCTTCGCAAAAACCGGGCTATCCGCTCCAAGTCCTCGGAATCGCCGATGCGATTCCTGCGGGCTTTCCGCTTCTATCCCTTGCGCACAAGACCCACGGCTTAAGCCATAGCCGCAAACCCGTACCCCGCCGCCGCTTCGCGGCGGCGGCGGACAGAAAACGCCCTCCGCCTACCGTATCAGCCTGTAGCGCGTATTTTTACCGCCGCCTATGCAGCGAATCGCCCTTTTATCGAGAAGCCCCCTAAGGATTCGTACAGCCATTGCCTGGGAAATTGAAAGAGCAGCTTCAACGTCTTTTCGTACCAAAACAGGCGTATGCGTAAAAAGTTCCATAACCTTTTCCTCATTTTCGGTAAACAGGGGCGCCTCATCCTCGTCCCGCCGCCGAAAACCGTAAGCCGGAGCCCTCTCCGCGACAAAGCTGAGCGCGTTTCTGTTCGGCAGAGTAATTTTGAAAGCGTTACCCGTAGCCTGAATCAGGGGTTTTTCGGAAGAATCCGCGTAGGCGCGCAGTATTTTGGGAATTCCCGTACCGTAGGCTTCTATCAGTTTGAGGCGGTAGAACACATCGGCGAGGTTTTTATTGCGGGGAACGGAAATACCCAGCTTGATGTCTTCAAGCGAAATCCCTTCGGGAAGGCCCCCGATTGAAACGAACTCTATACGGTCTTCAAAGAGGCTTATCAGGGTTCCGGCGGAAAACCCGTACTCCCTGTGGACAACGGCATTGAGGAGGGCTTCCCGAAGGGCTTCTTCGGGATAATCGCGGGTGTCAATCCGGTACAGGCCCTTCACCTCCGCGTGGGTTTTGTTGTACATTTCAAGAAAATCGTAGGCTTCGTTTAACTGCGTAAGGAGAGAGCCGGAAAACTCCCGCCGGTCCTGAAAAACTTCTTTTTCAACTCCTTCAAAAACCGCGGCTTTTACCGTATGCACTGCCTGGTCGGAAAGAAG
>JAITGB010000059.1 GCA_031280945.1 Spirochaetales bacterium | reverse complement strand
GGGGGTCATAGGCCGAATGTATATGAACGCCCGAAATTACCGCTGTAGGAAAACCGCTTTTTGACGGAATAACGCTTTCCATAGGGAGGGGTCAGGCAAGAAGCCTGTCGAACGCGCTGCCATCTTCGCCTTCCTGAATGTCTTGAGTCAAAGACTCTTCATTAACTTCAAGCTCAGGAATGTTTTCCAGCTCCTGAAAAAGCCTTCGCAGCACCAGAGAAACCTGATGCACAAGCAAAGCGGGGTCAAGGCGGCCCTCCGCGATTGCCATAATCATTTTCTTCTTTTTGGCGGACACAAAAACAGGAGCGTTGTCGAGCAGGGTGGAAAGGAGGGCCGTTATATCCTGAAGGGCGCGGAACTCGTCCACATCGGGATTAAACTCCCTGATTTTTTCTACAAGGGAAGAGGCGTTCAAGCCCAAAAGTTTCACGCGCTCGGCAGGCGGAAGTTCCTCCGCGTACTTTTTTACAGCCGTTAGAAAAGAGTCTTTGCGCACATAGCCGGAGGCTCTTTTTCTGCGCGGCGCTTTGCGGGAACGCGCGAGGAGGGGGGAAGTGAGGGCGCTTACAACCGTAAAAAACAGTCCCGCGAGGGACTCCTCAAGAAAAAGGTAAGGCGACTGCGCGATAACGAGGAGGCCGATGATTTTTTCTTCCGAGATAAAAAAACACACAAGAAGTTTTTCCGCAAGAGCCGCTTCGCGGGTAGAGAAAAAATCTTTGAGAATCCCTCTCCCGCCGCCCTCCACAAAAACAACTTTTGCTCCGGCTTTCTCGTACATTTCGTACAAAAGCCCCTGGGGAATACGCAGGCGGCCCCGCGTTGTCGTGTCAAAACCTGTTATGGACCAGGGAACGAAAACCTGACTGCCCGTTTGCGCGAGGAGAAAAGCGGCTTTGGTTATGGCTGTTGTTTTTTTGAGGGCGTTAAAAATACCTAAAGGATATTCAAGACCTGGTTTTAGGCGGCGGATTTCTTCGAGAAAATCGCTTATCCCCGCCCCGGGGTCAGGAAGAGGCGGCGCGAAGGAATCGCTGTTTTTTTTTTAGCGGAAACCTGTGTATCGGTTTCTCGGAGGAGCAATGCCTTTCGCAAAAGGCTTTTATTTTTTACCGCTTCTTCCTCAAGAAGAAGCGATGCCCTCCGCAAAAGGCTCTTGTTTTTCACCGCCGCCTGTTCCAGACGCTCCAGAAGGCCCATGGGTATTACTCCAGCCCCAACTCTTTGAAAAGCCGCCTGTATACATCGAAGTGTTCCGAATGGGTAAACTCCTGTATTTTGTCTTCGGGGAGGTCTTCCAAAAGCTGGTCCATGTATTTGAGGACTGATTTAATCTCGTCGGTAATGTTATCGGAAATTTCTGTTTCCGCCGCAGGAGCGGGTCTCGCGGAGGCTGCCTTCGCCGCGCGTTTTTTGGGCTCTTTTGGCGCCGCGGGAGGAGGGGCTTCTTCTTTTTCTTCGATTTCAGGCAGGTCTTCTTCCAGGGCGCCCGTTTGCGTGCGGGAAATTTCTTCCTCGGCGTCGAAAGTGTCAAGTTCGCGGTTGTACTCCTCAATTATTGCCTGCTCTTCGGGGGTTGAAAGGGGAAGCGCGGCGGGCGCCTCCGTATCAAAGTCAAGAGCAATTTCTTCCTGGCTGTCCTGGGCTTTTTCTTCTTCGCCGGAACCGGAATCAAGGTCAAAGTCAATATCAATCGTTTCGGTTTCCCCGGCGGGTTCCTCTTCAATGGCAATAGCCTTTCCGCTTTCGGCTTCGGGAGCCGCGGCTTCGGCGTTTTCTTCGGTAATATCAGCGGTTGTGAGGATATTGTTGAGTTCATCTCCGGTAAGGGCTATTGTTTCGTCATCGTCCGCGTCTCCCGCGAAAAAACCTGTACGTGCGCTTTCTTCCGCCGGGGGAAAACCGCCCGCCGAACGCAGGCCCGTGAGTTCTTTTTTCAGTTCGGCGAGTTCCGCTTTGATGCTCGCGAGTTCTTCTTCTATGTGGGAAAGAACATCCCCTCCGGCCTCCCTTCCCTGTGCGCCCGAAGGGGCGGCGGAGGGTTCTCCTGTTTCGTCTTCCTCGGTCATGGCCTCTTCAACCGCGGCAATATCGCTGAAATTTTCGCCGGAAAGCTCCCCCAGGGAAGCGGGCTCTTCGGTTTCGAGGCTTGTCCAATCAATGCCCGCATTTACGCGGAACTCATTTTCTCCCGGCAGGGCCGAAGGGGTTGCCGGGGTTTCCACATCTATATCGCCAAAAGAGATGTTCCCGTCAACTGTCGCGCCGTCTTCCAGAACAAGGCCCGGTGAATCCTCCGGAGCAAGTTCAAAATTATCGCCAAAATCAAGAGGCTCTTCCTCCGGTACGTCGAGGCTGTCCAAGCTGAAATCATCGCTGGCGAGTCCGGCTTCGGCTTTTGGCTCCGCCCCGCTGTCATCGGGGCTTGTGATGTCTTCGAGTTCTTCAAGGTCGGGAAAGCTGAAATCATCCTCGTTAAAGGAAAAGGGGCTTTCTTCGTCGCGGCTTTTTTCTTCGAGACTGCCAAGAAGGGTTTCCTCTTCGTCGGTGAGGCCCGTTCCGGCTTCGGAAAAATCCTCCAGGCCAAAGTCGTCGTGGGGGAAGGACGTGTCCTCCACGGTTTCAGGTCCAGCTTTTATCCAGACTCCGTATTGCTCCAGGTCTTCCGCAGGTATTTCCGAGGAAAATCCGTTCCCTTCTTTAGTTTTATATGTGTTCGACATAGCCTCTCCTGAAACTGGTGAGATACGAACATATCATCGGCATAAAGCAGACTAAGTATAAATACTCTAGCATACTTTACTTTACTCCAGCCTGTTTCGCCTGTCAATATAAGGGTTTATTGCGCGAAGCGCGCGGGAGGGGGCCGGGGGGCAGGGCATATAAACTTTTTTGGGCGCATTTTTTGCCGCTGTGCGGCAAAAAACCGGGCTATCCGCTGCAAGTCCTCGAAAGCGCCGATGCGCTTTCTGCGGGCTTTCCGCTTCTATCCCTTGCGCAGAGCCC
This sequence comes from Spirochaetales bacterium, assembly GCA_031280945.1. Classification (GTDB taxonomy): domain Bacteria; phylum Spirochaetota; class Spirochaetia; order DTKZ01; family DTKZ01; genus JAISAF01. The sequence continues at coordinate 3,813 of JAITGB010000059.1, read as the reverse complement.
CCCTCAAAAACGCGATTAGAACCACAGCCACGCAGTGCTGGTATGACGCGCTTAGCCTGATTGTGCGTATAGCTAAAATCCGCGTTTTATCGGGCTAAGGTTTTTTTGCGGTGAGCAAAAAATGCGCCCAAAATCTTCAAGTTTCCAGAATGACGTGTGTTTCCGCTTAAGAAATTGGCGGGGAAGGCCGTATTCTATAGTAGGATGCTCGCGCGGCTTAATGTTTCGTTGTATACGGGGATGATTCTCTATCTGGTAACCACCTTTTTTTGGGGGAATACGGGGCATTTTGCCTACGAGAATCTTGAAGAGCAGATTGAAAATCTGCAGAGGAACGTCTACAACCTCAAAGCCCACGGCAAGAAGCTGGGGTATTCTGTCGCGGCGCTGCAGTCGGACCCGGGGGCGATTATCAAGAAGAGCAGGGGGCATCTGTTTCTGAGGCAGGGGGAGGGGATTATACGCCTAAAGGGGTACAGCGAAAAGCCGCGCCCTCTTTCGCCGGGGACTTTCGTGAACGCCAGGAAGGAGGGGATTTTCAGGCCGGAGCCGTACCTGCGTACTTTGGCTGCGGCCGCGGTGATTATTGTGTTTCTGTTCTACCGGCCCCGGCGGGAAGATTCGTAAGGCGCTTCGCGTTGTATTCCGCTCCGCTCTAAAAGGCTGTGTTCGCCCGGAGCCAGCTTGCGGGCTGCGTGAAGGAATTATCCCAGGAGACTATTTCGCCGCCTTCAATCTGGACGGCTGTTGATTCTTCAATGCCCCTCAAGGTGTTTTTGTCGGAGGCGAGGGTGAAAATCCATTGCAGGGGGCGGGCGATTTTTGCGATTTTTACGGCTACTGTGTAGGGGTGCAGGTGCATATACAGGCGGGGGGAATTGGGTTCGTCCTGCCGTACGATGACGCGGTTTCCTTCAAGGGATACTGCGAGGGCTATAGTGGTCCGTCTTTCCCCCATTTCGGCAAAGGCGCTTCCGTCCCTGTTGATGCGTATAAGCGCGGCGCCGCCTGAGGCTTTCCACTGGCCGGCTATGTCCGCAAGCGAGAAAGAGGCGGGCGGGGGCGCGATGCTGTCAACGCGCGGAGAGAGGGAATCCGCTCCGGCTCGGGATGCCCTGTCCGTGGACACAGAGGCTGCCGCGGAAGAGGCAAAATTGAAAAGTTCCTGCACAAGAGGGGCCGCGCCTTCCAGTACGGAGGCGAAGTCCTGAAAAGCGCCGCGGGCTGAGTGCGTAACAACAAGAGTTTCCGGCGATAAAATTTCAAACTGAAGGGAATACCCTGATTTTCCCCGGATAAAAAATCCGGCTATGAGTCCCTGCGAACCCAGGGCTCCGCTGTGTCCTGCGGCGGCGGCCCGTGCTTCTTCGGCTGGGGGATGAGAGCTTTTCGCGGGGTGCGGCTTCACGAGTTTGCGCAGTTCATGCCTGTTACGCGGGGTAATAATGCCGAAATTTTTTGCCGCGCCGAGCTTGACCAGTTCCGACAGCGCGTGTTCGTCCAGGGTTTCCGCTTCGCTGCTGGGTGTGTCTACCGTTGTAAATCCCAAAAAGGCGTAGACATACCGGTTGGAAGCCGTCTGCCCTGCAAGAGGAGAGGACAGGCCCAGAAGAAACGCGGCCAAAGCGCAGAACGCGGATAGAGTTTTCACGCGGGGTTAGTATAGATACTTTGCCGAAAAGGGGCAAGAAGAATTTTTGCAGTTTGGAGGAAAGATTATTTTGGCGCATTTTTTCGGGCAAGCCCGAAAAAACCCTTAGCCCGATAAAACGCGGATTATAGCTCCTCGCAAAATCCGGCTAAGTGTATCATAGCAGCACTATGTGAATGTGGCTCTAATTGCGTTTTTGAGGGGGGCTTTGCGGGGCTCCGCTACCGCTCCGGCCCCGTTGGGTCGCGCTTCGCACCCCCTCCAATCCAGGACGCATGGGCGAGCAGCAAACTCGAAGAGTTTGCGACCAGCCCCTTGCGCCCCACGGCCCGGCCAAATCCTGAATCCCATTGCATTTTTTTTCTCCATGCGTATACTGGAGAGTATTATGAAGAAACCGCTTATACTTTTGGCGTTTGTCATGCTGGCTGCGGGAGTTTCCGCGCAGGTAGACGAACAGGAAATCAGAATCGACTCAACGGTTGTTTTTGAAAATAACCCCGGAGCGCCGGAGAAAGTCGAAACCCTGGCCGAAATTCGCGGAATAGGCGAGGCTCTGGGCAGGGGCGCCGCCGCCGAAAGGAATTATTCTGGCCGCTACAGGGTTCTTCATATTGTTGACCCCTCCGCTGAAGGGCTTTTTGACGCGGACATTTTTATTCTGGAAAGCTCCGCTGCAGTTGACCATATACGCAACCTGAGATTCATTATCGCGGGGTATCTTGCAACGGCCTACGGCTACGGACAAAGGGACGCTGCTCTTCTCGCGGAGTTCATTACCATTTATAACGCGGTTCACAGAAAAGATATGCAGTATTTTACCTCAAAGTACAAACCCGCGGTTATGCGGAACCTGCAGGCGGACAGGGCGGGCCTTTCAACAACATGGAGGGACTGGCCCGGAGGTACGCAGATTCTTGTTCCCCTTGCGGGCGGCACACGCGGAACCTTGAGCGCCATTGATACGGGCGCAATCACGGACAGCGCGGTTGTCGAAGAGCTCCGCTCCCGCGAAGACAGGGGCGTAGAGAGCCGCAAGGATATGGTTGACCTTAAGGAAAGGGAAATCGCGGAACAGGAAAAACAGCTTGAAGCGGACAAAAAAGAAATTGCCCAGGAGCGCAAGGACATTGAAAAACGCGAACAGAAAGCTGTCGAAGAAATAGCTGCTGTTCAGGAGAAGAAGGCTGCCATAGAGGAAGAGCGTCCCCGCCCGGCTGAGCAAACTCCCGCGCAGGCCGCAAAGGCCGAGGAGGCCAGGGCCCAGCAGCGCGAAGAAGTGAAAAAAGAAGAAACGGCAATCCGCGAAGAGCAGTCCCGCATTGAGGAAGATAAAAAGGCTGTCCAAAAGAAAGAGAGCGAAGCCGCCGCACGGGAATCGCGCATAGAAGAAAAAAAGGACGAAGTCCGCCAGGAGAGGCGGGAGATTGCCGCTGACCAGGAAGAAGTCCTAAAACGCCAGGGCTCGGCTTCCGGCGTGCAGGGTATACCGTTTATCAAAGTAGCTTCCGATACCCTGGGACAGCTTGTTCTTGTTAATCCTCTAGACGGAAATGTTCTCTCGGAATCTCCTGAACCGCCTCTTACCGTGCGCAGGTACGAGTCTTTCGGAGGCGGGCTTGCGGTTATTTTGCAGAAGCAGGGCGGACAGGCCGCGCGGCTTTCTGTTCTGGAAAAAACGAGCCTCAAGGAAAAAATTGCCGCGCGGGAAGATGTTTTTCCTGAATCCTCCATGAGGTTAAACGGAGTTGAGCTTTTCGTTGTTATACGCGATTCGGGCAAGTGGTATCTGGGAAAGTACGACCAGGGTCTTGCCCTCCTTGCGAGGTCCCGCACGGAGGTAAACCCCCGTACCTTTATCCTCTTCTCCGATGCCAACGTCTTTATTGAAGACCCTTCAGGAAAAGTTGTGCCGCTGGCTTTGGCGGATATGCAGTAGGTATGTTCAATATTTTCTGCCCCAAATTTATCTTCATAGGCGCCCTCCGTGGCGCCTGAAATTTATTGCGATGTATGGATAAAGTCTAGTATTTCAAGAAACCGTATTCATAAATTTTTGGTTCAATCTTTTGAGCCAATTCAGCCAGATTGTTTCTAAGTGTTTTTATTATTTTGGTATAGGTTTCATCGGAAGAGGAATTATTCATTTTGCCATTTTCGTT
>JAITGB010000018.1 GCA_031280945.1 Spirochaetales bacterium | reverse complement strand
GCGGAGGGGGTGGAGTCGGGTCTTCAGTATCAGACTCTCAAGGGCGTTACGGGTTCGGGCAAGACTTTTACTATGGCAAAAATTATCGAGAAGACGGGGCTTCCGACTCTCGTGATTTCGCACAACAAGACCCTTGCGGCCCAGCTTTACCGCGAGTTTAAGGATTTTTTCCCGGACAATGCTGTTGAGTATTTTGTTTCCTACTACGACTATTACCAGCCGGAAGCCTATGTTGCTTCAAAGGACCTCTACATAGAGAAAGATTCGTCCATCAACGATGAGATAGACCGTCTGCGCCTGTCCGCGACAACAAGCCTCAGCGAGAGAAGCGATGTTATTGTCGTGGCCACGGTGTCCTGTATCTACGGCCTGGGAAGCCCCCAGATGTACCGCGATATGAGAATCAGGCTTGACCGGGGCCTGGAAACAGACCCTGTAAAAATCCGTTCCAAGCTCGTGTCCCTCCAGTACGAAAGAAACGATTCTGTTTTAAAGCGCGGGACATTCCGCATCAGGGGGGATGTTATGGAGATTTGCCCTGCCTACGAGGAAGAGGCCTACCGTATAGACTTTGACTGGGACGAGGTTGTGGCCATACGCAAGTTTAATCCTTTAAGCGGGGAGGTCATTGCGGAGCAGGATACTCTTTTTGTGTACCCCGCGAAACACTTTGTTATGCCCGAAGACCAGGTGCGGCTTGCCGCGGACAAAATCCGCGGGGAACTTGAGGAGCGGCACGCTGCCCTCACCTCGGGTGGCCGCCTTGTGGAGGCCCAGCGCCTCAAGGCCCGCACGGAGTACGACCTTGAGATGCTCGCGGAAATGGGTTACTGCCCGGGCATAGAAAACTATTCCCGCCACCTTTCGGGGAGAAAGGAGGGGGAGCGGCCTGCTGTTCTTATCGATTATTTTCCCGAAAAATATCTCTGTTTTATAGATGAGTCGCACGTAAGCCTGCCCCAGCTTAGGGCTATGTACAACGGCGACAGGGCGCGAAAAATGTCCCTTGTGGAATACGGTTTCCGCCTTCCCTCGGCTCTTGACAACAGGCCCCTTTTTTACGGCGAAATTGAAGAACTCCTTGACACGGTAATTTTCGTTTCGGCCACGCCCGGCGGCGAGGAGGCGGAAAAATCCCAGAAAACCGTGGAGCAGCTTATACGGCCCACGGGCCTTCTTGACCCGACGATAGATGTGCGTCCTTCCGAAGGTCAAATCGAAGACCTCTACGGGGAAATAAAAAAACGCATCAAATGCGGCGAGCGCACTCTCGTAACAACCCTTACAAAAAAAATGGCCGAAGACCTCACGAACTACCTGGGCGGCATGGGTCTTGCCGTGCGCTACCTCCACTCCGAGGTGGAAACAATAGAGAGGGTTGAAATCCTTACCGACCTGCGCGCGGGAAAATTCGATGTTCTTGTGGGTATCAATCTTCTGCGGGAGGGCCTGGACCTGCCCGAAGTTTCGCTCATCGCCATACTTGACGCGGATAAAATCGGTTTCCTCCGCTCGGCTACGAGCCTTATCCAGACCATAGGCCGCGCCGCGCGCAACGTCAACGGCAGCGTCATTATGTACGCGGACAAAATGTCTCCTGCCATGGAAGAGGCAATCGCGGAAACTCACCGCAGAAGAGCTGTGCAGGAAGCCTACAACAGAGAACACAACATAACGCCCAGGACAATCAAAAAAGCCATTGTGGACATTCTCCAGCGGCAGACCGAAGAGCGCCGGGGCAACGAGCAGGTCAACATCGATGTTATCAAAAAAAGCTACAATGTCCTTATTCCCAAAGAGCGCAAGGCTCTCGTTAAGGCCCTCGAAGCGCAAATGCTCGAACACGCGAAAAATCTTGAGTTCGAAGAGGCTGCTGCCTGCCGGGATGAAATCGCGCGTATAAAAGAGATGAAGTAAAAAAAGCCGCAATGCTTTTATAAAGAGCCAAAACTTTTGACATTATAAAAGCGGTCCAGAATCTGTGCCAACTGCCCGATGATATCATCTAACCGTGATTCTCTGCCGTTCCAGTCGATTTCAACGCTTTCCCGAAAAAAACCGCCAAAATCATAGAAATCCAGGCGGGTAATATAATTCAGGTGTGTTACGGTATCGCTCTGGATTACCAATTCCAGACTGGCTGCACGGGTGAGACCTTTTCTTGCCACAAGTTTAATTTTGAATTTACCGTTTTTAGCATCCGTTCTGGCTTCATCAAGCACAATAGTAATGCCGCCGCCTGTGGCGAAATTTTCCGGTTGAGTCAAAGCTCGTGCCGGCGGCGATTGTGTAAATCCAATTTGACCAAACCCATACAGGGGATAATCGAGATTAAATGTTTTTGAAAAAACGTCCGCGGATACGGCCGCTGCCAAGAGTGCCAATACTACACCGGTAAAAAATTTGTTTTTCATTTTACCTTCCAGTTGGTAAATTAAAATTAGCCAACTGGACTTACGTGTTTTATCACCGCACGCCGGCATTTTGCAGTATATGCGGGGCATTTTATTTTGTCAAGTGATTGTAAGCCCGTGGGGGGCCGGAAAAACGCGATTGGGGTTTTAGATATGTTCGGCAAAAAATGCGCGTTTTTCCGGCCCGCGCAAGGGATTGGAGGGGACGCGAAGCGTGTCTTTGCGCGCAGCGCAAAGACCGAAGCCCCGCAAAGCCCGACCCGTGAGCGCAATTTTCCGCAGGAAAATTGCGCGGAGGGTTGCGCCCAGATTCTGAGGCTTCCGCGAAACTTTCTCTACGCTAAAGGCATTACCTTCGCGGTAAAAAAATCCCGGGCGGTATCGGCCATAACGTGGTGAATCTCGCCGTTTACCGATACCCGTACGCCGGGGTTTCCGCACTGTTTCATGCAGAAGGCTGATTTGAAATCGATTTTTTCGTGCAGGGCATTTTCTTCGATGAGCTGCTGAAACGCCTGCACAACATTGTACGAGCCTTTGAGGTGGCAGGCGCTTCCTATACATACGCGCAGTTCAAGCATGGCGGGCCTCCTTTTTTGCGGGGTCATAGCTCGCGTGCAGAAGTTCGTGAACGCGGCCTTTCAAAAGTCCTGCGTACAGGTCGAGCACAACGGGGTTTTCCTCGGAGCGTTTTATGCTACACATCTTGTCAGTTGAGTACAGGCCCTTGCCGCGCTCCTCTTTTTCGCCCCAGGAAACAACGGGTTGTCCGGCTCCGGCAACGCAGCCGCCGGGGCAGGCCATAATTTCCACAAAGTCGTACTGCCGCTCGCC
>JAITGB010000025.1 GCA_031280945.1 Spirochaetales bacterium | reverse complement strand
TAGTTTGCGGCCAAAACAGCGTTTTCCGACACAGCGCGCAGGCCCCCCTCTCCAAGCATTAAGATATAGGTATAGGCGCGGACAAGAACGCCAAAGTTGCCGTAAAAAGCCTTTACCCTGCCTATGGAAGAGGAAGGCATAACAAGACGGTAAGCGTCTTTGTCCTTCGCGGCGAGCGGCCCGGGAAGGTAGGAGATGAGTTTTTCTCCCGCGCCCACAGGCCCCGCGCCCGGCCCCCCTCCCCCGTGGGGCGTTGAAAATGTTTTGTGCAGGTTAAAGTGCATAACATCTATACCCGCGTCCCCCGGGCGGAAGGCTCCCAGAAGAGCGTTGAGGTTCGCCCCGTCTCCGTACACAAGGCCGCCCGCGGAATGAACACTATCTATAACCTCGGTGAGGTGTTCCTCAAAAAGCCCCAGGGTGTTGGGGTTTGTGAGCATAAGACCCGCAAGCTGCGGCCCGCAGTGTTCTTTCAGGCTGGGAATGTCTATGTTGCCCCGCGCGTCAGAGGGAATCTGCACCGCCTCACAGCCGCACATGGCGACCGAAGCGGGATTCGTTCCGTGGGCGCTGTCGGGTATGAGGATTTTTGTCCTCGCCTTCCCGCCGTTTTCAAGGTGGTAGGCCCGAATCATCATAACGCCCGCAAGCTCCCCGTGCGCCCCCGCCGCAGGCTGGAGGCTCACAGCCTTAAAACCGCCTATCTCCGCGAGAGCCGCCTGGAGCCTCTCCATAACCATAAGGCTTCCCTGACAGAGCTCTTCGGGAAGAAAAGGATGCGCTTCGGCAAAACCCGGAAGGGACGCGGTTTTCTCGTTGACGCGGGGATTGTACTTCATCGTGCAGGAGCCCAATGGATAAAAATGCGTATCAACGCTGTAATTAAGGCGCGAGAGCCGCGTAAAATGGCGCAGAACATCAAGCTCCGAAACTTCCGGCAGGGGAAGAGTTTTTCGCACAGGAATTTCCCCCGGAAGAGCGTATGAGGGAACCTCGTCCGGGCCCTCCCCCGAAGGAAGCGCAGCCCCCATTCGTCCAGGGGAACTATAATCCCAAATTTGCCGCTCCAGCCCCGCCTGACCCGCGCCGGGGAGTGTTTTCGTTTCGCTCACCTAGAGACCTCCTCAAGAACCCCCGCAAGGCGGTCTATGTGTTCGCGGCTATTCATCTCCGTTACGCAGACAAGAAGCTCACGCCTGAGTTCAGGATAAAAACGCGAAAGAGCCACGCCCGGAACGATTTTACGCTCACACGCGCGGCGGATTATATCAACAGCATCCAGGGGACAGCGCAGAACAAATTCTCGGAAAAAAGGCCCCTCGTTAACAAGGGAAAAACCCGCAAGGCGCGAAAGTTTTTCCGCAGCGTAACGCGCCCTCCTGTAGGTAAGCTCCGCTGTTTTTCGAAGACCGTTTTTCCCCATAACCGCAAGGTACACAGCAGCCCTCAGGGCAACAAGACCCTGATTGGTGCAGATGTTACTCGTAGCCTTCTCGCGGCGTATATGCTGCTCGCGGGTACTTAAAGTGAGTACATAGCCACAGCGGTTCTCGCTGTCCGTTGTCATTCCCGCAAGACGGCCAGGCATCTTGCGCACAAGCTCGCGGGAAGCCGCGAACATTCCCAAACAGGGCCCCCCAAAGGAAACGTAATTCCCCAGAGGCTGACCCTCGCCCGTTACAATATCCGCGCCGTAGGCCCCCGGAGGCTCAAAAAGAGCAAGGGCAATGGGGTCAACGCTCGCAACAAAAAGAGCCCCCTTTTCGTGGGCAGCGCGGCACAGAAAACTATAATCCGCCAAATCGCCAAAAAAAGCCGGAAAGGACACAACCACACAGGCCGTCCCCTCATCGATGCGGGCCGCAAGGTCATCAGGCTTCCCCGCGCCATCCCCCGCATCAAGCTCAATATCAAGATTGCGCGTATAGGTCTGGATAACAGCCCTGTAATCAGGGTGGAGGCCCCCGGACAGAACAACCCTCCTCCTGCCCTCGACGCTCCGCACAGCCATAAGAACAGCCTCCGCAAGGGCCGTGGCCCCATCGTAATGCGAAGCGTTGACCGCCCCCATACCGAAAAGGTCCGCGCTCATGCTCTGGTACTCAAAAAGAGCCTGCAAAGTCCCCTGGCTTGCCTCAGGCTGATAGGGCGTATAGGAAGTAAGAAACTCCCCCCGCGAAGAAACAGCATCCACCACCGCAGGCACAAAATGATTGTAGGCCCCCGCCCCCGCGAAAAGAGAAAAATCCCCAGAAAGCCCCCCACAAGCGTTCCGCGAAGCCGCAGCCCCCAGCTCGGCGAGAACCTCCATCTCCGAAAGAGGACGAGGCAAACCAATTTTCGGAAATCTGAACCTCGCCGGAATCGCCCCAAAAAGCTCATCCGCGCCCGCAAGGCCCAGAGCCTCCAGCATGATTTTTTTGTCGTCCCCGGCAGAAGGAATAAAAGCCGGACTCCTCACCGCGCCCCCCATAACCCTATAAACCTTTTACGTAGGCTTCGTAGGCTGCGGCAGACATAAGAGCATCATACTCCGCCGCATCAGAAGGCCGCACCTTGATAAACCAGCCCTCCCCAAAAGGCTCGCTGTTGACCAGGGCCGGATTCTCCACGAGGGCCTCGTTCACCTCCTCCACAACGCCCGAAACAGGCGCATACACATCGCTTGCCGCCTTGACAGATTCCACAACCCCAAAAGCATCGTCCCTCTTTAAGCTCTTCCCCTTCGCGGGAAGCTCCACAAAAACAATATCACCCAAACTATCCTGGGCATAATCGGAAATCCCCACCACAATCAAATCCCCGTCCCTGCGCGCCCACTCATGGCTCTTGTGATACACAACAGACGAATCGTACCGCATAACTCCTCCGCTTCCCGGACACATTAAAACTTCCCGTTTCCCGGTCATTTATTTTAGAAGGTTTTTAGCCGCCGTGCAAGTAAAATAATAAAGAATTTCAGAATCCGGGCGCATTCCGCAGGCCGCGTTAGCGGCCACGATAATACTTTCCTATAGGAACGCGGACGTATTCGGACGCATTTTTGCT
>JAITGB010000209.1 GCA_031280945.1 Spirochaetales bacterium | reverse complement strand
AGCTGCATGGCGGCGTTGTCAACGTACATGTGCGTGAGTTCTACGTCGGGGTAGGCGCGGCCTATTTCTGTTACGGTTTCGCGCCAGAGTACCATTGTGGCGAGGACATTGGCTTTGTCTATGGACACGAGCTTTTTTTTTCGAAGGCGCGCTGTTTCAAAGCCCAGGTGAGCGATTCTTTCTATTTCGCGGCGCGTGTAGCTCATGGTGTCAAAGCCGCGCTCGTCCTCTCCTGTGCCTTCGCGGCCACGGGGCTGGCCGAAGTAGATGTCTCCTGTGAGTTCGCGGATAACGAGAATGTCGAGGCCTCCTTCAACGAGGCTGGGTTTGAGGGGGGAAGCTGAAGCAAGCTGGGGGAAAACTATGGCGGGTCTTAAGTTTGCGTACAGGTCGAAGATTTTCCGCAAGGGCAGGAGAGCCGCGCGTTCGGGCCTTTTTTCGGGGGGGAGCGTGTCCCATTTGGGGCCTCCTACGGAACCGAAGAGGATTGCCTGGGCTTTTTTGCACAGGCTGAGTGTTTCTTCGGGGAGGGCTTCGCCGCAGGTGTCTATGGCGATTCCTCCTATTTCGGCGTGTTCAAGTTCGCAGGCGAAGCTGTGTTTTTTTGCTGCGGCCTGGAGGACTTTTTCGGCTTCCTTCATAACTTCGGGGCCGATTCCGTCTCCTGCCAAAACCGCGATTTTCATGGTGTTCATGGTGTTTCTCCGTTGTTTACCCATAGGGTTTTACTTTTGATTCTGAAAAAGATAATCCCCGGCTGCCCAGGGGCCTGAGATGAATGAGTGGCTGTCTCCTGTTGTTTGTTCGAGAAGGTATAAATCCGCGGCCTGATTTTCTATCTGAGTGTTTGAGAGAATGACGCTTAAGGGGTTACTTCCTTTTTTGAGGATATATGAGGCGAGAAGCACTTCGGCTGCGGATTTTATCATGAGGATGGCTTCTTCGCCGGAACAGGATAGTTCGAGGCTGTCGTCTGCCAGGGCCAGGGAAGGAAAGGTTTGCCGCGAGAGGGGGGGGGATGCGGACAGGTTGAATGTTGTTTCGGCCTGCGAGCCTGAGTAGTCGCGCAGAATGAGTCTGTAGCGGCCCCGGGGGAGGCGGTCGTCGGTGGCGATGATTGTACCTACGGTGAGCCAGGTCTGCTGCCGGATTTGGGTGCGGGTCCAGTTGGTTTCGCTTGCCTGCCAGTAGAGTTCTTCGCCGTCGTGAATGAGGGAGAGGCTTTCGAGGTCGTCGTCTCCGTCGGGGTCTTTTGCGAGAACGGACAGGGAGAGGTATTCGTACACTCTTCCGGCTTTTTTGTCTTCAAAAAGCGTAAGCCGTTGGCGGACTTCGGTAATTTCTGGGGCGCTTCCGCTGCACCCCAGAAAAAGGGCGCCGGCACAAAAAAGGAGCGGGCTCAGGGCGGGGAGGGTTTTCTTGAGAAAAAAAGTTATAAAAAAAGCCGCCTCGCTGACCGCGGCGGCTTTTTTTTTCCGATGAATTTTCACGGTTTTTCCTTAAGTCCTGGTGTAGTCCCTGTGCGGACTACTAATAGCCTTTTGAAGTCTGAAGTTTCCGCACTTTTTTCATCAGTTTACGCTGCAGGGATTTTTGCTTCCTGTTTTTGATTGTGGAAGGCTTTTCAAAATATTCCCTTTTCTTCCATTCCCGGATGATGCCCTCTTTTTCTACCATGCGTTTAAAGCGTTTAATGGCCTTTTCGAGGTTTTCTCCCTCATCCAACCTGATATAGGCGATATGAATCACCTCCCTTTTTGCTCGTTTGCCGCGCTGTAAGGTTTTCGTTCACTTTTAGTTCGCGGCGGCGGTTTCTACCGGTTCTTTATCCTTTTTTATAATACCAAAAAGTTCGTTTGTGTCAATAAGCGGAGCCTTCACAAGGTTTTTCGGTTCAATGGCGTTTCCCGATACCCGCAGCTCCCAATGCATGTGGGGGCCTGTGGCAAGACCGGTAAAGCCGGACTCGCCTATTTTCTCTCCGGAGCGTACACGCTGGCCCGGCTCAACGTCGATTCTGTCCAAATGATAGTAGAGGCTGTACACGCCGGGGAGGTGTTCAATAACAATCGAAAAACCCGTAATAACCCTGTCCTTTGCCAGAGCCACCCTGCCTTCTCCCGAAGCGTACACCGCCGTCCCCCTGGGAGTAGCGTAATCAATGCCATAGTGTATGGAGCTCGCCTTTTTGCCGTCCGTGTAAAGAAAAGTCCGCCTGTCGCCAAAAAACGAAGTTTCGCGGAAGCCCTCGGCAACAGGCAGGCAAAAAGCAGCCGTGTGGTACACAGCCGAGGTGTCCGACTTTGACAAAAGGGCAAGAAGCTCCCGCGCTTCGGCATCCCTTCGGGCATTGGGTGTGGCGCGCAGTTCGCTCATGGCCTTGTTCAGGGGAATATTCTCAAAAACAAAAGTCCTTTTTTCCACCCGTATTTTTCTGTTCACAACAAGGGTTTGCGCTTCATTGAAAAAAAGGCTTAAAGCAAAGTCATAGACCCCAGGCTGCTGTACGCTGGAAATCCCGCCCAGAGCGGCCCAGTATTCGTCCGAAGACTCACCCTCCTCAGAACCAGGAGCAGAACCAGGGCCAGGGCCAGAAACGCGAAAACCCGAAAAGCTGAAAATCTTTTTTCCCGAAGCATCCGAAAATTGCGCCTCAATCGCCTGAAGGCCCGTCGCCCCGCGCAGAAGAACCGGCAGGGTACCCCCCTGGTCAACAACATCGGGAATCGTGAGAAAAAAACGCATCTCGCGGATATGCGCTACAGAGGCTTCCCCTCCGTCTTTCGCGGATTCACGAGACTCTCCAGCCAAAGGAGCAGGGGTTTCCGTCAGGCCGTCCGTCAGCCCCGCAGCCGGATTTCCCTCCCCCGCAGGAGCTAAAGGCCCAAGCCCCCCCGCCGGGGCTTCCGTCTCCGCCGCAGGCGCCGCGGAGAGACGCACAGCAAAGGCAATAGCTGCGGCAAAAACCCACAACGAAAAAAAATTCCTGTACACCTTCACGCTCTACCCCTGCCGTTTTATATCGATAATTGAAAGCCGCGGCGTTTCTCTGTTCTGGAAAAAGTTTTTTTCCACCTGATACACAATATTGACCTTATCGTTTCTCTGAAAATCCGTTCCCACGCGGCTTGCCGAATTCCAGAACACCGCAGGCCAGGCGTGCTCCCCCGCGCGTACAAGAAGCCTCGTATGAACCTGCTCTTTTTTCCCCATAAAATCAAGCTCCTCAAGAACAACCCCCGGCGTGAGGAAAGTAAGAGGAGGATTATCCTTGCCGTAGGGAGCAAAGAACGCAAGAATCTCCTCAATACCCGGCTTGAGGTAGGAAGGAGGAAGCTCCGCGTCAATCGTAACCTTCTCCTCCCCCAGCTCCTCAAGGCTGATATGGGGCATAAGCTCATCAATTTTTTTCTCAAAACGGGGCAGAGCCTCCAAAAGAAGGTTAAAACCCGCAGCAAAATCATGGCCGCCGAACTCGCTCAAAATATCCGAACAGGCCTCAAGAAAACCCAAAGCCGCGCAGCCGCGGGTACTCCTCAGGGAACCGACAACCCTCCCGTCCATAACAGCGCAGGCCGCCGCCGGAGCCTCAAAAAACTTCACAAGCCTCTGCGCAATAATCCCCGTAATCCCCCGCGGAATACGCTCATCGCAGACAAAAACAAATTTACCCGCGTTGCGCTCAAAACTCTCCCGCGCGCCAGGAAGAACAGTCTCCCACAAATCATCCCCAATTTTTTTCCTGCGCTCGTTTAACTCAACAATATCCCGCGCAAGAGCCTCCCGCTCCTGTGCGTTCGCGCTCAAAAGAAGCGCCACAGCCTTTTCCGGCTCGCCCATGCGCCCCGCCGCGTTAATAACAGGCGTAAGCTGCCAGGAAATATCCCGCGCGGAAATCGTCTTTCCCAAAAGGTTTTGAAGCCGCAAAAGCTCGCGAAGGCCGTCCCTCGGCTTCGCGGAATTGAGCAGGCTCAAACCCGCGCCGACTATAATCCGGTTCTCGTTGTGCAGGGGCATCATATCCGCAAGGGTTCCAATGGCCACAACATCAAAAAGGGAAGTATAGGCATCGGAGAGCCTCCTCTCCCTGCGCAGAACCCAGGAAGTAAAAAGGTCAACAAAAACATCAAGCTCGCTCACAGAACCGTTTTTGAAACAGCACAGCCGGAAATTCTCCTTGAGGCGGAGAAGACTCTTTCCCCTTACCTCAGGAAAAAGTTTTACAAACTCCGGCTCTAAATCAACAAGACTTATATCCGTATTCTTGCCAAAAATCTCGCGGAGCATAGCCTCCTGAATCTTTGCCCCATAAACAAAAACAGGCCCATGGAAAAACCTCTTAAGCCGGCTCTCGTCCACCGCCACAAGACCCGGCACAAGAGTTTCCGTAAAACTATCCACGGGAAGAAGGTTTCGCAGAAGAGCCGCCTCCAGAACATAGGCCCCGTTTACCGGCCTCACGTTGAGGAGAGTCATATCTTCCCCGTAAAATTCCGTCTCCGCAAAACGCAGGGCCCACACCAGCTTCGCCGCAACCCCGCAGCCCGCAAGGTCGCGGAAAGGATAGCCAGAGTTTTCCACCTTGGGATTAATCACCGCGCAGGCAGGAGGAAGCTCCCCCGCCGGAGGATTGTGGTGGTCAACAATAATCGTATCGATTCCCAGCTCACGGGCGCGGCGAATTTCCTTACAGCAGGAAATCCCGCAGTCAACAGTAATAATGAGAGTACCGTCCTGGGCCGCAAACGCCTCAACAGCCTCTATGGTCAGCCCATAGGGGTCATCCCCCACAGGAAGCCGCCACGAAACAGAAATCCCCATATCCTCAAGAGCGCGCACAAGAAGAGAAATACCCGCGATTCCATCAACATCCCTATCGCCAAAAACAAGAACCCTCTCCTCCTCCTCCCGCGCGCTTACAATACGGTTTACAGCATCCTCCATATCCGTAAAAAGAAAAGGATTATGCAAAAACTTAAGGTCGTTTTCCATGTAGAAAAGCATCTCCTCTGGCTCGCCTACCCCCCGGCGAGCCAAAATCGAAGCCGTGAGGAGGTCAACCCCGTAGCGGGAAGCCAAAGCCCGCACCTTCTCCTGGTCAAGAGGAAGTTTTTCCCAAATCATAAACTCGAATATTCCTTGATAACACACTCACGCATCCGCGGCCTCTTCTCCTGAATAACAAAAGCCCCCTCAATCTCACGCAGAGCAGCCGAAACCGCCTCCCCGCTCTCCCCAAAAATCTCGCACAGAACATCCCCCCGCGAAACCTCATCCCCCGTCTTTGCCGGAAAAATCATCCCCACATCAGGGAAAACCGCATCAGAGGTGGTACTGCGCCCCGCCCCCAAATACACACCCGCCATGCCCACCCTGTAGGCATCGATTCCCCCCACAAAACCCGAAGAAGGACTTGTAAAACTCAAACGAACAGGAGCCCTCTTTTTTCCCAAAGCCCCCTCAAAAGCCGCAGCATCCCCCCCCTGGGAGCGAATGTTCCGCAAAAAAAACTCATAAGCCTCGCCGCTTGAAAGCCTCGTGCGGCACAAACTCTCCGCCTCATCGAGGCCCGGCGCAGCGCCCCCCAGACCAAGCATCCAGGCCGTAAGACGCAGGGTAACGCGCATGAGGTCCTCCCTCCCGGAAGTCTCCCCCCGCAGACACAAAGCAGCCTCCTCCGCCTCAAGAAAATTCCCCACCATACGGCCAAGAGGCTCCTCCATGCGCGTAATCACAACAGCGATTCTCCGGCCCAAATCCCGCCCCGCAGCCACAAGAGACTCTGCCAGAAGCTCCGCATCAAGGGCCGACTTCATAAAAGCCCCGCTCCCGCATTTTACATCAAAAACAAGAGCCTCCGCCCCTTCCGCAAATTTCTTCGATAAAATACTCGCCGTAATAAGAGGAATAGACTCAACAGTCCCCGTAACATCGCGCAGAGCGTACAAAAGCCTGTCCGCAGGCACAATACTCTCGCTCTGACCCGTCATCACAAAACCCGACTCCGCAAGAATCCTCTTGAGCTCCCCCGCATCACGCGCAATCCTGTAGCCCGGAATAGCCTCAAGCTTATCCAAAGTCCCCCCCGTATGGCCCAGAGAACGCCCGCTCATCATCGGCACCTTGATGCCGCACGAAGCCGCAAGCGGCGCAAGAATGAGCGAAACCTTATCCCCCACACCCCCCGTGGAATGTTTATCCACAAAAGGCCCCCGAATCCCCGACAAATCCAAAGTCCCGCCCGAAGCAATCATCTCCCGCGTCAGAAACCCCGTCTCACGGCCCGACATACCCCGAAAAAAAACCGCCATGAGCCACGCCGACACCTGATACTCAGGAATCCTCCCGCTCACATAACCCTGAACAAAAAAACGGATTTCCTCCTCGGAAAGCTCCCCCCCGTCCCTCTTTTTGACAATCACATCCAGCGCGCGCACAAAAAAAGCCTACCATATTTTCCCCATGCGGACAAGACAAAAGCCAGGAAGAAGATGGGCGCATTTTTTCCCTGCGGGAAAAAACCAGGCTTTGCGGGGCTGCGCTTCGCTCCGGTCTTTTTGGAACCGAAGGTTCCAAAAAGACCAAGCCCCTCCAATCCCTTGCGCACCCACGGCCCATCGCCCGCGCCGCTTCCCCGGCCCGATAAAACGCGCATTGAAGCTGCATGGAGAACCAGTCCAAGTGCGGA
>JAITGB010000013.1 GCA_031280945.1 Spirochaetales bacterium | reverse complement strand
CCGCTTTTCGCACGCCCCTATTCAAAAATGAAATTTTCCCGTATATTTTCCTACAGAAAGACCATGAAAAAAACTTTTATCCTATATCTCTATCTTGCGTTTTTTTCCTCCTGCCTTCTTCTGGAGGAAGGCAGACAGACAGTGCAGTTCGCAAACGCTATATGGCACGAAGAAAATGTGCAAGGAGAGCTTTCCGCCTATCACGCGAGTATTCCCGTGGGTACACGGGTCAGGGTAACAAACATGAAAAACGGACGCAAGGTGATTGTTACCGTTGCGGGCAGTATGCCCTTCTCGGAATACTGGGACATAGATATTTCCAAAGAAGCGGCCCGGAACATCGAACTGGACCTCTCCGGCATTACCCCCGTCAAGATTGAAACCTTGAGCCGCCGCAAAGTATTTGACCATCTGGAAAACGAAGCGGGCCCGTCATCGTCCTACTACTATTAAGGAACACTTAAGGAAGCGCCGCTCTACCGCAGATTAAAACTCCCGCCCTCCGTAAAACTCAAGGGAACAGGCTCCTTGCGAATGGCCTCAGGAAACCGGAGAGACGTACCCCCCGCAAGGGAAAAATCCCCCCGCCCCGCCTGAAAAGCCCGCACCACGGACGAAGTAAGACTCTTCGAACTAAAACGGTTTTCAACGCTTACAACAGAACGCCCGCCCTTTTTTACAATATCCTTTGAACGCCCCTTGATAAGAGGCGCCCCGTTTACGGCGAAATCGTAGGCAAGGTCAGCGAAGAGAAGTTCCGCACGAGTCTCGTTGACAAGCTCAATATCGAAACTCACTGTAAGGGGAACATCAATTGAAGTAAAATCCACAGCCTGCGGAGACTGCGAAGAAGCCTGAGGCTTCCCCGCCAAAAGCCCCCGCAAAGCTGACTCCACCGCGCTCTGGGATAGAGCCTTTCCCGCAGCCTTGAGGGCCGCGGCAATCTCCGCCTGTGAAGGCTCGCGCACCTTGAAATTCGAAATGGAAACGCGCGGCTTTACAGCAGGAATCTTCCTTTCAAGGTCGTAGGAAAAAGACAAAGACGGCGGAAGTCCCGGAATCGCTGGAAGAGGCATAACAATCTCCGCCTTCACGAGGGCCGCAAGATAATCCCGCTTCGCGTAATCGGAAACAATCCCAATAATATCCGCGTACTTCAAAGTTACGCGAAACGTCGAAGTCCCCTTCTTGCGCGCCGCAATGGAAATCCCCTCCGCGCGCGTAGAAAGAAGAGCCTTCCCCTCCACAAAAAAATCAAGCTTCACAGCCTCAAGTTTAATCCCCGCAGGATACGGATTCGTAATCTCAAGGTCAAAAACAAAAGTAATATCACGCAGGCTTATCGAGTCAATCTCACAGCGCGTAATTTCCGCCTCCGGCTCCGGAGCTGAAAATTTACTTCCGCTGCACCCGGCAATCGCGCACACCGCCGCAGCAAAAAAACATAACCGCACAATTCTCATCACGAACCCCCGCGAAAGAGTAAAACAAAAGAAATCCCTCCGTCAAGGACGAAGAAGAATTTGGGCGCATTTTTTCGGGCAGCCCCGAAAAAACCGGGCTATCCGCTCCAATCCTTGCGGATTTTGCTTCGCAAAATCCGCAAGGATTTCCGCGTCTATCCCTTGCGCAGAGACCCACGGCCGCCGCGCGCTGCGCGCGCGGGCCTGTAACCCCCGCCGCGCCTCCGGCGCGGCGGTGAACGCCGCAGGTCTTCAGGCAAGCCTCCTCAGTATTTTTCAAAAAAATTCCCCAGGATAGCAAGCGCGGAGCATTTTTTCGCCGCGTAATATATACGGAGGAATTTATGAAAACAAAACTACGAAAAAAGCCCCGTCTCACCGCTGGACTTTTATCGGCCATAGCTCTCATGGGGCTGGCCGCCCTCACCTTCACAGCCTGCCTTGAAGAATCCTGGGAGAGCTTCACCGCCTTTGACTCCGAAGAACTCAGGCCACCCCGCCTGGGCAAAGTTGTTGGAACTGAAGGTGGCATTCTTGAAGCTCACTTTGATAAAGCTGCCTGGATTGATGCGGGAAGCCTCGCCCTCTACCCGGGCCTCGTTGTTACCGGAGTGGAAGACGGTGTTCCTGTAGTAAAGATTCATCTCCAGGAGGGGGGCCAGCCCGGGCACAGGTACACTCTTGAAGCGAGCGTCCGGGACGAGAGGGGCAACACCTGTTCATTTCTCTATCATTTCTACGGCCATAACCCCCGCATACCCCGCATGGTCATAAACGAGGTCGCCCTGGGTTCCCCCACAACCAGAAGCTACACCTTTGTAGAAATTGCCCTGCTCACAGCCGGCAACATGGGGGGCGTCAACATCTTTCAGGGTACAAAGTCCCACGCGGACAAGAGCTTTATGTTTCCCCCTTTTGAGGTGGCGGGCGGAGACTATATCCTCGTACATTTCAACACGATTGAAGCCGAAGGGGAGGTCAACGAAACCACGGACAAAACTTCGGCATCAGGCAAAGGGGCCTCTGCCACGGCATGGGATTTCTGGCTCACAGCTTCCGGCAACCTCAGTAAGGATAACAACGTTATCTCCCTGTACACGAACCCCGAAGGAGAACTCATAGACGCCCTCGTGTACACAACGCGGCGCTACGAAGCGGGCATGAAGTACAACGGTTTTGGAACGAGCCTCATGCAGAACAAAGTAAACGAAGTTATAAGTGAAGCAGGCTGGAGGACGGGGGGCGCTGAACCTTTTCCCGAAGACGCCTTTGACCAGACAGGGGCCACTACCGTAAGCCGCCCCATCTGCCGCGATTCTCTCTCACGGGACACGAACAGCGCCGCGGACTGGCACGTAGTACCCACAGGTTCGCAAACTCCGGGCGCAGCCAACTCAAACGAGGTTTACGAGAGGTAGGGCTTTACGAGATTTTCAAGGGCCTCGCGGGGGGCAAGCCCTATCTGCCGCGTTACAGTCTCGCCCTTGTGAAAAACGAGGAGGGTAGGAATACTATCAATGCCGAACTCCACGGCAAGTTCGGCCTCCTCGTCAACATTGATTTTTCCTATTTTCAGCTTTCCCCCGAAATCAACGCTCATCGACTCAAGGGCAGGGGCAATCATCTTGCAGGGCCCGCACCACGGAGCCCAAAAATCCACCAGAACCGGCACGCCGGAT
The DNA here is from genome assembly GCA_031280945.1 of Spirochaetales bacterium. GTDB lineage: Bacteria > Spirochaetota > Spirochaetia > DTKZ01 > DTKZ01 > JAISAF01. The sequence goes on along the minus strand of JAITGB010000013.1, from coordinate 298 downwards.
TTTAGAACTTCCGCATCAAAATTGTCTTTGGTCAGAGTAATTTCGTTTCCCATACCAGCTCCTTGTCTATGCGTTTCGCCTTGCGCTTTAGAATATGACCAAAAACGGGCCCTTCGTCAATTCTTTCATTCACCTTGACAGGCCGGGAAAAACCGGGCTACAAGTAGCGGTATGAGTGCTACTATAAACAGAAACACGGCGGTTTTTGCGGCTGTATGAATATACGCGGCGAGATTATAAAAACGCGCAAAAACCGTGTTGCCCGTGAAGGCCGCGCTCAGGGGCTTCTAATCCCCGC
>JAITGB010000114.1 GCA_031280945.1 Spirochaetales bacterium | reverse complement strand
CATGGAACATGTTTCACAAATCGAAAACAGCAAGCTCACGGAGCTTTCGCTTCTTTTTGAGATTAGTCAGATTCTCGACCAGAGTATGGATATTAAACAAATCATTGAGCCAGTTCTAGCGGCGGTGGCGGAGAAACTTGGGATGCTCAGGGGGACGATAAGTGTTCTAAATCGTTCTACGGGGGAGATTTTTATCGAAGCGGCCTATGGGCTTTCCGCGAGCCAGATGGAGAGGGGCAAGTATCAGCTTGGGGAAGGTATTACAGGCAAGGTGATTCAGTCGGGGCAGCCCATGATTGTTCCGAAGGTTTCCAAGGAGCCGCTTTTTTTGAACCGGACGGGGGCCCGGAAGAATCTTCGCAAAAAAGATATTAGTTTTATTTGCGTTCCCATAAAAAACGGTAATGAGGTGATTGGGGCCCTCAGCGCGGATAAACTTTTTGAGGAAAGGGTGAGTTTTACGGAGGACGTGAGGCTTCTTTCCATAATTGCTTCGCTTCTGGCGCAGGCTATACGTCTGCGCCAGGGGGTCAACGAGGAGAAGCAGAGGCTCATCGAGGAGAACAGCCGTCTCCAGGAGGAGCTTAAGGACCGTTTCAGGCCGTCCAACATTATCGGAAATGCAAAAAGTATGCAGGCGGTGTACGACCTCATTGCGCAGGTTTCGCGTAGCGATGCGACAGTTCTTGTCAGAGGGGAGAGCGGTACGGGCAAGGAGCTCGTGGCCCATGCTATTCACTACAATAGTCCTCGCGCCGCAAAGCCTTTTATAAAAGTAAACTGCGCCGCCCTGCCGGAGACTGTTATAGAGAGTGAGCTTTTTGGCCACGAGCGGGGGGCTTTTACAGGGGCTCTTTCGATGCGCAAGGGGCGTTTTGAGCTTGCAAACGGGGGGACTATTTTCCTCGATGAGATTGGGGACCTTTCGGCGACGACTCAGGTAAAAATCCTGCGGGCTCTTCAGGAAAAGGAGTTTGAGAGGGTCGGGGGCAACCAGACAATCCGTACGAATGTGCGCGTTATTGCGGCGACCAACAGAAACCTGGAAGAGCTTATGGAACAGGAGCTTTTCCGCGAAGACCTGTACTACAGGCTCAATGTTTTTCCTATTCATATTCCTCCCCTGCGCGAACGCAAAAGCGATATTATGCTCCTTGCGGATTTTTTTATCGAGAAATACTCACGGCAGAATCATTTGAGTATACGGCGCATCTCCACTCCGGCTATAGACCTTCTTATGGCCTACCATTGGCCGGGAAATGTGCGCGAGCTTGAAAACTGTATAGAAAGGGCAATTCTTCTTTCAACGGATGAGGTTATTCACAGCCACCACCTGCCTCCGAGTCTGCAAAGCGCGGAATCAACGGGAACGAGGCTTCGCACAACCCTGCCCGAGGCTATGGAAGACCTGGAACGCGAGCTTCTCATGGACGCTTTGAAATCAACTAAGGGCAATATGGCAAAGGCCGCGAAGCTCCTGGGTATTACCGAACGCGTCATGGGCTTGCGTGTTGCCAGGCACGCCATCAAGGCGCGGGGTTTTCGGTCGGCGTCACCGGGCGGCGGAGGATAAAGTGAGCCCACCGCCGGGGCTGTACATTTCCCATTCGGGAGAGCGCGTTTACTTTTCTTGAAGATTCTTGGCGCATTTTTTGCCCGTTGGTCAAAAAACCGGGCTTTGCGGGGCTTCGGTCCGTTGGACACGCTCCGCGTCCCCTCCAATCCCTTGCGCGCCCAGGGGCTAAAGCAAAAAATCAAACCCCAAAGAACCGCCTCCCCCCATAACCCCTGGGCTCAAAACGCCTCGCGTTTTGAGCCCAGGCCAGCCGCCTCCGGCGGCCCGCCCCCAGACGGCCAGAAACGCGGGCTTCGGGAACTCAAAACCAAACAACCTGTTTAAGGCTGCGGTAAAAGCCGCCCAACCCTGGACGACAAGGCATACAAAGACGTATTTCCAGCATTTTCCAGATTCCACGGCGGACACCGCATAACCACGCAGTTTTATTCAGAAATCTTTTCAATCGTAGAATAGATAAAAATCATCTTTTTAACATCGTCCAAAGAATTTCCGTTTATCCATACGTGCATAAGTTCAGTCCACGGAGAAAGCCTCACCTTTACGAGTTTTTCCGCAAAAAACTTCATATCAGCCCCCGAAGCCGCCTTAAGTATTTCCCACTCTATTTTCTTGCCCAAAAGAACAGCCGGAAAAAAAGACTCCTTTACAAAATCCTTCTCCTTTTCAGCAAGAAAAGACGAAGGATGATTTCCAAAATATATTCCGCCGTACAAGGCCTCGCCGGATTTTATATAACACACAACAAAATCTTCGTAATCATCCTGGACTTCGATTTCATAACCATCGGGAAGTAAAACCGTAAAAAAGAATTTTTCAAATTGCCGTGAACGGATTTCCCTTTTTGCCTTTCCGCCTGTGGACGCCATGACATCCTGCGCCGCATACGCGGAGAGCGACTTTGTCCCGCAGGAGATAAGGACGCAAAACGCCAAAATAAGAACCGCCGCGTATTTCATGCAAAAAGGGTTTCACGCTTTGGGGCCGCGCGTCAACCCCGCACGAGAAGTTGAAGAAGGCAGCCTCACCTCATTTGAAGCGGGAAGAATTTTTGCGCCGTTATAAAGTGTATGGATTTTCTTCCAATGGAAAAAATTACTTCCCTGCTGCCAGCCGAAAGGCCGCGGGAAAAACTCCTTACGATAGGGGCCCAGGCCCTCTCGGACCAGGAACTCCTCGCCGTACTCATAGGCTCAGGCACGCAGGCGTACCCCGTCCAGCGCATCGCCGAGTCCGTTCTTGCGGTCTTTGACAGCAAAAACGGAACAATACCCCCGGAAAGCCTCATCTCGCTGCCCGGCATGGGAGCGGCAAAAGCCGCGCTCGTTCTCGCCGCTCTGGAATTCTGCAAGCGGAGACTGTGCGCAGAGCACAGAAAAATTGTTTTTCCCAAAGATATCCTGCCCCTCGTAAGCCACTACGCTGACCGCAAACAGGAACATTTTATCTGCGTATCCTTAACAGGCGGGCACGAAGTCATAGCCTCGCGGGTCGTCTCCGTAGGACTTGTCAACAAAGCCCTCGTCCACCCCCGCGAAGTTTTTGCGGACCCCATCTCGGACAGGGCAGCGGCCGTAATGCTCGCGCACAACCACCCCTCCGGCAACATAGCGCCCAGCTGCGAAGACAGAACCATTACGGACAAGCTCAAAAAAGCCGCCACCACGCTGGGAAGCAAACTCCTTGACCACGTAATTTTCGGAAGAAGCGAATACTACAGTTTTTCCGAACACGGACTACTCTAACACGCTCACGGCAGCCGCTTAAGGCAGTGCGGGCCGCCCGCCAAAGAGCGCGGCCCCCCCTAAATCCCTAAAGCTCCGCAAAGTTCCCCGAAGGGCCCTGCCGTCTTCTCTGCGGCGAAGGAGTAACGTTGGCCTTTACTTTCAGTTCGTCCTCCCGGGCATTCGCCTCCGCCTGCACAGAAGGCGCCGCGCTCTCCACAGGAAAAACCGGCTCCCGCACAGGAGGCCGCTCCTCCCGAAGGGCGCGGCGGTGCTTAAAGGCAGCGAAAGCCGCATCCTGAAAACCCCGCGAAACCCCCGACAGAAATTCGTTCAGCACATTGCCCATGGTCGCAAGGGTATAACGCTTCCGCTTGATACTCGTAATATCAACATCGAGGAGAAGCCCCGGCAGAATGTGATACGGATTAATCAGGTACTCAAAAGAATCGAACTCCGCGTACAGAAAATCAAGCTGCCCGTCCAGAATAACGCGCGGCCCGGGGTTCTGGTGCCCGTACACCCTCTGTATCTTGCTCCTGAGGTTCGCAAGGAGCTTTTTGTACAAAGTCTTTTCGTAGAGGTAGGTCTGGTTCAGTTTTTCCAGCTCCGTCATCTCCGCCTTGATGCTCGTAATCTTGTTCCACACCTGCTCAATCTCCTCGTAGAGCGGGTCCGTATCCTTTTTTACCTTGCGTATTCTGCCCGACACCTTCCGCGCAAGGTCCTCAAAATCCGTTACCTTAAACATGGATTTTCTGCCCTGGTAAATCGCCTCCACAACATCACGCAGGTGGAAAATCTCGTTTTTGAAAGCCTCCATCTGCTTATCGTATGCGTTTCTCTCTTTCACAAGCTGCTCAAAATCAAAATACTTGAGCCTTATTTGATACCGCTCGTCCGGCAGGCGGACAGCCTCCGTATCCTCGTATTCGCGCACAATAAGCTCCCGCGCGTTTTT
>JAITGB010000111.1 GCA_031280945.1 Spirochaetales bacterium | reverse complement strand
GCTTCGCGCGGGCGGGGCCCCGGGCCCTCAGGGTAATAGCGCAAGGGAGAGAAGCGGAAATCCCGCAGAAAATTGCCGTGAGGCAATTTTTGAGGAATTGGAGCGGATAGCCCGGTTTTTTGGGCCAGCGGCCCAAAAAATGCGCCCAAATTCTTCCGCTTGAAAAACTCCTCCTCCAAAACCGATTGAAGTCCTCCTTTTTTTCTGCTACACTGCCTCCATGAGACTACCCCTGACCAAATACGGCCTTCCGCAAGTCGCGGTTTTTCCCGGCCTCATCGCTGCTCTTATGGCGGGCCTTGCCGTAATTTTCGCTCCGGCGCTGTGGCTCGTGAGCGCGGAAGCTGCCCTCGCCCTCGTCCTCGTGTGGGCCTTTTCCTTTTTCCGCGACCCTGCCCGCGTTATTCCCAAAGACGAAAAAGTCCTTCTCTCGCCCGCGGACGGAAAAGTTACTGACATTACAATAGTAGAAGACTGCGGGGAACTCGGCGGCAAGGCCCTGCGCATAGGAATTTTCCTTTCAATTTTTAATGTCCACATCAACCGGGCGCCCTGCTCGGTGATGGTCGAAAAAATTACCTACAAAAAGGGAGCTTTCAAAAATGCGCTCTCCGCCGAATCCGGCAGGGTAAACGAATCAAACGACCTTGTTATGACGCGGCGCGAGGCCCCGGAGGACAGGCTTCTCGTGCGGCAGGTTTCAGGAGCTATTGCCCGCCACATAGTCTGCGCGGCCAAAGAGGGGGCCTGGTACGCTCAGGGCGAAAAGTTCGGTATGATAAAGTTCGGTTCCCGCACGGAGCTGTACGTGCCTTCCTCCGAGGGGGGGCGCTACGATATAGCTGTACAAATAGGCAGCGCCGTGAGGGCTGGACTTACGCCCCTTGTCAGGTACAGATAACAGGAAGGCCAATGAACAGGGAAAGAAGATTCGGCAGAAAACGCAGCTCTCAGGGCCACGGGAAAAAAATGCGCCTCAAGTACATAGCAATTCTTCCCTCGTTTATAACCCTGATGAACGCCATGTGCGGTTTTCTCGCTATAGTGTACGCAAGCCGGGGCACAAGTTCGCCCGGCATTGAGGAGCTCATCTTTCAAAGGCCCGGTTTTACGCTTTTCGCCCTGTCCGGCTACATGATTTTCGTGGCAATGGTTGCCGATGTGCTGGACGGCCGCGTGGCGCGCCTGAGTAAAACAACTTCCAGCTTCGGGGGGCAGCTTGACAGTCTCTCTGACGCAATCAGCTTCGGCGTGGCTCCGGCGTTTCTCATGCTGAAGCTCGTGGGCGCACACCTGCAAAACCTCAAGTACGCTTCCCCGGGCCTCGCCGTTGTCATAGGCCGCGCTGTTTTTCTCATCGCTATTCTTTACGTTCTGTGCGCTGTCATACGCCTCGCGCGGTTTAACGTGGAAAACGAAGAAGACGAATCCGCCCACATGAACTTCTCCGGCCTTCCGTCTCCCGCCGCCGCCGGAGCCATCGTGAGCCTCGTTATTTTTCAGCAGGACCTTCTCCCGAAAATCGCAGACCGCTCTGATGCGCTTTTTCGCATGGTCGAGTCCGGCACGGTCTGGGCCCTTCCTGTTGTTACGCTGTGTACGGGGCTCCTTATGGTAACGCGCATTCGCTATCCCCATGTTGTGAACCACTACCTTCGCGGCAAGAAACGTTTCTCCACATTTGTCGGAATCTCCGCGGCTGCGCTCCTCATGCTCCTGAATATTCAGTTCGCAATGGTGATAGGCTTCTGCGGTTTTGCCGTGAGCGGTTTTTCGCGCTGGATTGCCGGCGGGATATTTTTCCGCAAAAAACACAAAGCTGAAAGCGTCCCCGAAGTTGAAGCTGAAGCTGAAAGAGAAAAGCCGAAAACTGAATAAATTTTTCTGCCTTCCCGGGGACACAACCTACAAAAGCGACAAAAGCCACGCATCAAAAGCCGGAGCGAAACCCGTTTCCGTAATAATCTCTTCCGCCTTGCGAAGCCCCCGCTCGCGCGCCTGTTCCCGCAGCCTGTGTCCCTGCCTCTCTGTCTCCTGCCACGCAAAAAGCCGCTCTCCTGAGGAATCTTTTAGCTCCGCCTGAAGCATAAGGCTCACATAGACAAAATCACTGCCAGTCTGCGGGGAGTCCTCTATGCGGCAGTCCGCCAAAAGCGTATAGCCGCCCTTCTCCCCTGTTCTATAGCCGCGCGAAGTAAGAGCCTGGGTAAAAGCCCTCTGTGCCGCGCCGCCCGCATTGCCTGTAACGCGCGTTTTTACAACAATGCCGCGAGCCTCCTCGCGCAGGCGCGCCTTAATCGCGGCGGCCCCTCCGTACGAAGGAGAGCGGAAACCTCCCTCAGGCCGCAGAACCGAAAGAAGCATAGCGTAGCTGTCGGTAAGAGAAGCCGCCTTTTCCGCGAAGGATAAGGCCGCGCACGCCTCAAAAGAACGCGGACGCGAGGCCGCCGCCGCCACAAGACGCGCTATGAGTTTTTCGTTCTGTTCGACAAGGCCCGCGTAGCGCATCGCGCCCTCCGCGCGGTTCATGCGGGATAGCGCCCACACTTCCCCCGAAGGCGAAACCCAGAAGTCCCGCTCAACGCCCATAAG
>JAITGB010000253.1 GCA_031280945.1 Spirochaetales bacterium | reverse complement strand
GGCTTTGAGTTTACGCTCTATTTCAAAACAGCGCGGAGCCGATATGTCTTCAAGGTTTATGCCTCCGAAGCTCCCCGCAAGAAGGGCTACGGTGCTCACAATATCGTCCACCTCTTTTGACCTCACGCACAGGGGTACAGCGTCCACTCCGCCGAAAGCCTTAAAGAGAACGCACTTGCCTTCCATAACGGGCATCCCCGCTTCGGGGCCTATGTCGCCCAGGCCCAGAACCGCTGTTCCGTCCGTAACAACAGCTACAGTGTTCCACCTGCCTGTAAGCTCCCAGATTTTATCGGGGTTCTTCTGTATTTCAAGGCAGGGCTGGGCAACTCCCGGCGTATAGGCGAGGGAGAGGTCTTCTTTACTTGCTACGGGCATCTTGTTGACGGTTTCAAGTTTGCCGCGCCACTGGTAATGTTTTTTAATGATTCTTGTGCGTAGTCCATAGGAACTCCTTACATATCATACTGTTGTGCGCGGGAAAACCCGTGCCCCTTTTTCAGGAAAGTTTTGAAGCTCTCCGCTGTGTATTCTCCCTGTATCAGTGGATGCGCGTCAATACATAATTCAAAAAAAATAGTTTGTCAGAATGAAAAAATACTGAGTGTTCTTCAAAATGTAAATTTATATAGTGTATATATGCATAATATATCATAAGAATCTTGGCGCCTTTTTTTGGGCCATTTGCCCAAAAAAACCGGGCTATCCGCTCCAATTCCTCAAAATCGCCTGCGGCGATTTCTGCGGGATTTCCGCTTCTATCCCTTGCGCGCCCACGGCCTCAACCCCGCGCCGCTTCGCGGCGCGGCCCGTAACCACCCCAGACACTCCCGCGAAAAGCACGAAAGACCGCAAAAGCGGGAAATTTCTGGAGGTTTACCTGCCGCGCCCCTGCGGGTAATAGCTGCGCAAAACCAGCGGATTGGAGGGGACGCGAAGCGTGTCTTTGCGCGTAGCGCAAAGACCGAAGCCCCGCAAAGCCCTCCTCAAAAACGCGATTAGGGCTATAACCACGCATTGCTGGTATGATGCACTTAGCCTGATTGTGCGTATGGAGGTAAAATCCGCGTTTTTTCGGACTCGCCCTTTTTCCCTTCGGGAAAAAGGGCTTGGATGCGCCCAAATTCTCCAAATTCTTCTTAAAAATTTGATTGACATTTTTCATGAGGAGGGTCATAGTGGAGGGACTGATATATCAGAGCAAGGAGTGGGTATGGCGTTAAGTGAAGGCCGCAAGGCGGAACTCGGCGCTCTGTGCGGACAATTCCGCGAGACGCTGATTGATATTCTCTATAAGGCTCAGTCGGGGCATCCGGGGGGGTCTTTGTCGGCGACGGAGATTATTACGACTTTGTATTTCGAGAAGATGAGGATTGACCCGAAGAATCCGGCGTGGGAGGACAGGGACAGGTTCATTCTGGGCAAGGGGCATGGGGCGCCTATGCTGTACATCAATCTTGCGCAGCGGGGCTATTTTCCGCCCGCGGATTTGCAGCGCCTCAGGCAGTTCGGCTCGCACCTTCAGGGGCACCCTTGCGCGAAGGATACTCCGGGAGTGGAGCTTTCGACGGGGCCTTTGGGCCTGGGCCTGGGCGCGGGCGCGGGTATGGCGCTGGGCGCGAAGCTGGCGCGGAAGGATTTTTATACGTATGTCCTTATGGGGGACGGGGAGATTCAGGAGGGGGTTATCTGGGAGGCGGCTATGGCTGCGAGCAAATTCAAGCTGGATAATCTTATTGGTATTCTGGATTCAAACGGGGTGCAGCTTGACGGGACCGTGAGCGAGATTATGCCTATGGGCGATGTCAAGGCCAAGTGGGAGTCTTTCGGCTGGCTGGCGATTACAGCGGACGGACATGATGTGGCCTCCCTTTCGGATGCTGTTGACGAGGCGAAGGCTTCCCAAGGGCGGCCTGTGATTATTATTGCGAAGACTGTTAAGGGCAAGGGCGTTTCCTTTATGGAGGGCAAGAACGCCTGGCATGGAAAGCCTATTAGCGAGGACGATTACAAGGCCGCGAAAGCGGAACTGGCAGGAGGTAAATAATGGCGGGTTCGGGTTCTGTAACGGGAAAGGCTATGCGCCAGGTCTACGGGGAGACTCTCGTGGAGCTGGGCAAAAAGTTCAATAATCTTGTTGTTTTTGATTCGGATGTTTCCGGTTCAACGCGCTCCTGCGTGTTTGGGGAGGCGTTCCCCGAGAGGTTTTTCAACGTGGGAATCGCGGAGATGAACATGGCGGCTATGGCTGCGGGTATGTCTACGATGGGGATTGTTCCTTTTATCAATACTTTTGCGTGCTTCGCGGTTCTGCGCTGCGCGGACCCTATCCGCAGTTTGATTGCCTACACGAACCTTAACGTGAAGGTTGTGGGGACGTATTCGGGGCTGTCGGATTCTTTTGACGGGGCGAGCCATCATTCTACTATGGATATAAACTTTTTCCGGGCTATGCCGAACTTTACGGTTATTTCTCCGGCGGACGGGGAGGAGGCGGCTCTGGCTACGGAGGCGGCTTTCCATTTGAAGGGGCCTGTGTACCTGCGTATGCACAGGAACGAGCTTCCTGTTGTGGGGGATTATTCGAAGGCGAAATTCGAGGTGGGTAAGGGCGTTATTCTGCGCGAGGGCAAAGATGTGAGCATCATCGCTACAGGGTTTATGGTTCACCGCGCTTTGGCGGCGGCGGAGGCTCTTTCCGCGGCGGGAATCAGCGCGCGGGTTGTGAATATTCATACGATTAAGCCCATAGACAGGGAGCTTATTGTGCGCTGCGCTTCGCAGACGCGGGGTATTGTTACGGCGGAGGAACATTCGGTTACGGGGGGCCTGGGGAGCGCTGTGGCTGAGGTTTTGGCTTCTTCGCGGCCCGCTCCTGTTAGTTTCGTGGGGGTGGAGAACACTTTTACGGAGACGGGCGACTATGAGAGTCTTCT
>JAITGB010000245.1 GCA_031280945.1 Spirochaetales bacterium | reverse complement strand
GCGGCTTTGGCCCAGGAGATGCTCGCTGTTATGCGGGCGGGAAAGGGTATTGGGCTTGCCGCTCCCCAGGTGGGCATTTCCAAGAGGCTTTTTGTTGTGGAGCTTGAGGGGGGGGAGCCCTTTATTTTTTTTAATCCGCGTATTGTGGAGATGTCCGAGCGCAGGGTCAAAATGGAGGAGGGCTGCATGAGCCTTCCGGGGATTTACGCTGATGTCCTGCGGCCTGATGCTGTGCGTGTACACGCCTGGAACGCGAGGGGCAGGGCTTTTACCCTGGACGCGGACGGGCTTCTTGCGCGGGTGATTCAGCACGAGGCTGACCATTTGCGCGGGATTATGTTTATAGACCTCCTTTCGGAGTTAAAGAAGAAGCGTATTCTGCGTGTGTGGGAGGAGAGGCCGCCTGCCCGCCCGGACACGGACGGGGCGGACGGGGACGCGCTGTGATGCGGGTTCTTTTTGCGGGAACGCCTGATTTTGCTGTGCCGTCTCTTGAGGCCCTGGCGGAACGTTTCGAGATTGCCGCGGTTTTAACGAACCCCGACAGACAGGCGGGGCGGGGCAGGAAGGCGGAGCCCTCGCCTGTAAAACTCGCGGCCCTGCGTTTGGGGCTTCGGCTTCTTCAACCTGAGAGGCTTGATGGGGATTTCCGGGAGGATGTGAGGGCTTTCTCGCCGGACATTCTTGTGTGTGCTGCCTTTGGCCGTATTTTCGGGCCGAAGTTTCTTTCCCTTTTCCCCCTGGGGGGGGTTAATCTTCATCCCTCTCTTCTTCCGCGCTACAGGGGGCCTTCGCCCATAAACGCGGCTATTTTGCGGGGGGATGCCTATACGGGAATAAGCGTTCAGCGGCTTGCGCGGGAGATGGACAGCGGGGACATTGTTGCCCAGGAGAGTTTTCCCCTTGCGGGGACGGAGAGGGCGTCTTCCCTGTCTTTGGTTCTTGCGCGGAAGGGAGCTCAGCTTCTTGTGCGGGCCCTTACAGAGATTGAGGGGGGCCGCGCTGTGTATATGCCCCAGAACCATGGGGATGCGACCTACTGCGGCCTTCTCTCGCGGGAAGACGGCAGAATAGACTGGATGCGAAGCTCTGGTTTTATTGAGAGAATGACGCGGGCCTATGACCCCTGGCCGGGGGCCTGGACGCTTTTTCGCGGGGAGGTCCTGCGTATACTGGAGGCGGAGGCTCTTTCCGGTGAGGGGCCGGGCAGCGGGGGGGAATGGCCTGTGCCGGGAAAAGTGCTGGGAGTAGACACGGGGCGGGGAATTCTGGTACAAACACAGAATGGCCTTCTTGCTGTACGCGCTCTCCAGCTTCAATCGAAAAAGGCCATGAATTTCGCTTCCTTTGTCAACGGAGTGCGCGGATTTACGGGAAGTGTGCTGGGGGATGGCCGGTGAAGGTCCGGTGGGATGTAATAAAAGACGCTGTTTTTCAGTGGTTCAAAAAACTTGTTACTGTTATTGCGGGAAATTCCCAGAGCGAGGAAGGCCGCTGGATGCGGATTCTCATTCTGGTAAGTTCCCTGACTGTTGCCCTCCTTGCCGTTACGAGCCTGTCGGCTTTTTTTCTCACCTTGCAGGGGGAAGAGCAGATGATGGTTCCCGATATATACCATGCGGAGCTTGTTGACGCTCTTATCAGCCTGCAGCAGAAGGGCCTGAACAGCGAAATCATCACCCGTTTTTCCTCTGACCCGACCCTGAAAGGGAAGGTCTTAAGTCAGGAGCCCTCGGCGGGCAGCCTTGTCAAAGTGGGAAAGAGGGTGAGGCTTGTTGTCAGTAAGGGCGCTATTGTGGGTACGGTTGAGAATTTTGTGGGGAGAAATCTTGAGGACGTAAAGACGGAGCTTCGCACCCTCTTTGCTACCTACGATACGCTTCTGCGTATTCAGGAGCCTTCCTATGTTTTTGACAAGAGCCCTGAGGGGACTATACTCCAGCAGCAGCCGGAGCCGGGAACAGAGCTTACGGGGCTTACGGATTTACTTCTCGTGGTAAGCCGGGGCCCTGAGGCTTCCATTCTGAGGCTCTCCGATTATACGAATATGGACTTTACGAGGGTGATTTCTCTTCTGGCCCAGGAGGAGGTTCCCTTTGTCTTTTCCGTTGCGGCTCCTCTTTCGGGGCGGGAGGGAGGCGTTGTTGTGGGGCAGTCGCCGCCTTCGGGGACGGAAATTACGCAGGACACGCGCATAGAGCTGGAAATGACTCCTCCGGCGAAGCTGCGGGACAATGAGGTCTTTGGTGTTTTTGAATGTACTCTGCCTGTTCACCCTGTGTGGCTGGACATGAAGTTTGAGGCCCTCAAACTGTCGGGGGAGAGGAGAACCATTTTTTCGATGAAGCATCCGGGCGGGGAAGTGGCTATTCCCTATATTGAGGAAGAAAACACAACTCTTATCCTTTCAATTTTTAATCAGGTGGTGCGCGACATAGTTGTGTCGCGTTAGGCCGGGCCGGAGGCGCCATGTTCTACAGGCTGAAGAATGAGGTTCAGCGCTACGCCTGGGGTTCGGTTTCGCTTTTGCCTGATTTTTTGGGAATGGCAAACCCGGATAAAACCCCCTGGGCGGAACTGTGGATGGGCTCTCACCCTGCTTGTTCTTCCCGCGCCCTTTCAGGCGGCGGGGAGGTTCCCTTAAACGAGCTCATTGATTCGGACCCCCCAGCTTTTTTGGGAGAGGCGGCGATGAGGCGTTTTGATGCGCGGCTTCCCTTTCTTTTTAAGGTTCTTGCGGCGGGCTCTCCCCTGTCAATCCAGTGTCATCCCAGCCTTGAAAGGGCCCGCGCGGGATTTGAGAGGGAAAACTCTTTGGGGATTCCCCTTGATTCGCCGCTGCGCAATTACAAGGACTCAAACCACAAGCCGGAAATGCTCCTCGCTGTAACGGATTTTACCGCCCTGCGGGGGCTGCGGCCTTTAGGTGAAATTACCGGTTTTTTCTCGCTTTTTCCCGTGCCGGAACTGAATGCGCTGGCAGAGGCCCTTGCGAAAGACGAGACGGAGGCTGGCCTGAAAACTTTTTTGCGCTCTCTTCTTGCCTCTTCCCCTTCGGCTGCGCGGGAGTGGATTCACCGTGTGAAAGATTTCTGTACTCTGGAGGGCGGCGCGGGGGCTGCCTCCGGGGAAGCTCTTCCCGCGCCGGAGGCGGAGAGTTTTTTGCGGATTGCGGATTTTTTCCCTGAAGACGCGGGGGCCTTTGCGCCTTTTTATTTGAATCTTGTGCGCCTTCTTCCGGGCGAGGCGGTTTTTCTGGGCGCGGGGGAGATGCACGCCTATCTTGAGGGGCTGGGCGTTGAGCTTATGGCGAATTCGGATAATGTTCTGCGCGGGGGGCTTACGCCCAAACACATCGATGCGGAAGAACTTCTGTCTGTTTTGGACTACAGTCCCCGGAAGCCAGAGATTATCCGGCCCTGTGTGAGGCGGCTTTCCGGGGGTTTTACGGAGGAGGAGTATCCTTCCGCCGCGCGCGAGTTTTTTCTGTCTGTGGTGCGGGGGCCGGCTGCGCACAGCGAAAAATCAGGCGGCTCCTGCTGTTTGGAATGCGGGGGGCCGGAAATACTTCTTTCAGGAGAAGGCAGGGCTTCCCTCCTTGCGCGGGAGGGCGGGGAACCCCTCGTACTGGAAAAAGGCGAGTCGGTTTTTATCCCTGCAAAGCAGGGCGCCTATTTTGTACGGGGAGAGTGCGTTCTCTACCGCGCGCGTGTTCCTGCATGACGGTGTGGGTTGATGCTGATTCCTGTCCTGTTCGGGTGCGGGAAATCATTGCCCGCGCTGCTATGCGCAGGGG
>JAITGB010000224.1 GCA_031280945.1 Spirochaetales bacterium | reverse complement strand
CTGCCTGTAAATCCTTGAAGTCTGGACAGCGCGAAATTTTTTGGTTACTGTAGGTCGGGAGGCCACGATGTATTTTGATTCCTACTATCTTGCGCTTGTTGTTCCCGCTTTGCTTCTTTCCCTGTTTGCGCAGTTTCTGGTAAGTTCCGCTTTTTCCACGTATTCAAAGGCGCGCAGTTCCCGCGGCATTTCGGGCCGGGAGACCGCAGCCCTCCTTCTGCGGCAAAACGGCATACAGGATGTGCGGATAGAAGAAACGGAAGGTTCGCTTACAGACCACTACGACCCTTCCTCGAAAACCTTGAGGCTTTCGCGCTCCGTGTACGCAAGCCCTTCTATTGCCGCGATAGGCGTTGCGGCCCACGAGACAGGACACGCCATTCAGCACGCGCGGGGGTATGGGCCGCTTGTCCTGCGCAGCGCCCTCGTGCCTGCGGCGAATCTTGGCTCCTCGGCAGGCCCCATACTGGCGGTTCTGGGCATAGCGGCGGCCAACGAATTTCTTGTTACCCTGGGGATTATCCTTTTCAGCGCGGCGGTGCTATTTTACTTTATCACCCTGCCCGTCGAATTTGACGCCTCCAGGAGGGCTGTCGCCCTCCTTAAGGATAACGCGGTTTTGAGCGGAGGCGAGCTTGCGGGAGTAAAGAAAGTTCTCACCGCCGCGGCTTTAACCTACGTGGCCTCTGCCCTCACGGCGGTAGCCAATCTCCTCCGCCTCATACTCCTGTCGAGAAACCGCAGAAGATAGGCGGCGTGGAGATGGGGCACGAAGCCGCGCCGCGCGGTTTTACTTTTTTAGCGCTTCCATTAAAGCGGTATTGATATACAATACTTCCTTTCCGATTTGGATATGCGACAGAAAATGGTTTTCTTCCAGCTCTTTCAAATACTTTGACGCTGTTTTCCGGTTTATATCCAGTTTGTGAACAAGAAAATCTATTTTTGAATACGGATTTTCAAAAATTATTTCAACCAGTTCTTTTGAATATATTTTGGGGCAGCCTTCCCGTATTCTCTCCAGGGTAAGTTCAAACAGATTTTTTATGGCCCGCACTTTTTGCAGGGTTTGGCGGGATGTAGCCTCTATCCCCTCCAGTATGTACAGCACCCAGTTTTCCCATATACCCTTTTCCCGGATTTCCTGAAACAGCGCGTAATAGGTGTTTTTGCTTTTTATGATATACGAACTCAAATACAGAATTGGCGTATCCAAATAGTTTTTCAAGAGCAGGTATAAAATGTTCAGTATTCGCCCTGTTCTGCCGTTACCGTCATAAAACGGATGAATAGTCTCAAACTGGTAATGCAGTACAGCCATTTTCCACAAACTGTTTTCCTCATCGTTTAGGTAAACGCAAAAATTATCCAGTAAGCGGCAAATTTCCCCGTAATCCTGAGGCGGGGTATAGATGACCGTGTTTGCGGCCCCGCTCACCAGGGCAGTACCCGGAAGCCTCCGTATTCCCGCATTGTTTTCGATAATGGTCTCCTGAATCTTTACTATATCGTTGACCCCTATCGCCTGACGTTTTTTTATGATGTCATAGCCCTTATACATAGCCTCCCTGTAGTTTATGACCTCCTTTGCGGAAGAATCCACAGGGGAGGATTTGACAGTGAAATTTTGATATAACTCATCCTGCGTTGTAACGATGTTTTCAATGGCGGAGCTTTCTTTCGCTTCCTGCAAGGCTATAGCGTTAATCAGTATGTTTTGGTTGGGAATGGCCGGAGCGAAACCCTTTAATTCAGCCAGGGCCTGGCGGGCCGCCGCCTCCTTGCGCAGGACAGACAGAGTTTCAATTTTCCGCAAGGCCGCCGGCGGCAAAAGCGGGATTTCGCTCTTTACATTTCTCATGTCCAAATTTTAACAAATTTTGGACATGAAGGCAATACAATGTCCTATTTTTGCAGTTTTTTACCCATGACATTAAGCCGCATACCCCCCCTGTCAACAACTTAAGGTGAGATGAGCGGGGGTAGAAGGCTGGCCGGGCTGCCGCGGCAGCCCGGGCCCTGGGCGCGCAAGGGATTGGAGGGGACGCGAAGCGTGTATTTGCGCGAAGCGCAAATACCGGAGCCCCGCAAAGCCCGGTTTTTTCGGGCTTCTTGCCCGAAAAAATGCGCCCACTTTCTTAAGTTGTTGACAGTGCCCTCCCGTCCTCCCGCACTGCCCAGCCAATCAGCGCAGGGGCGCCTCAACAAGCACAAAAGCCGTCCGGGTTTTCTCATTGTAAAAACTGCTGTGAACCCTGTACTCCGGCTTCTCCAGAGAGCCCGACAGAATAATAGTATTCGCGCTTTTTCTCTGCCCGTCCCAAGAGGCTTCAGTCATTCGCGTAACGTTAAGCCGGATTTGCGCCGCTATATCCGCCGCAGCCGCAGCCTCCGCTACCGCAAGAGCAGCCCGCTTGTCCGCGAAAGTTTTCTCGCCAAGTCCGTAGAGAAACCCCTCTCTTTTGGGCGGGCTCAGATACCACTCAGGGTAGGCCCCCCAGTCAAACCTCTGTGAAGGAATAGGGGAAGCAAGCTCCGCCGCAAGTTTCACCCCAAGGTCGGATGGAATCTCCTCGTTCGGGTACTCGCCCTGCCGCGCCATACCCCCCGAATAAAAATGCGGCGTCCCCGCTTCGCCCGCCTCCCCCGCGCCGGAGGTTTGGGAATACTCCTTGAGACTCACACCCTCGCCCGGCGTAATTTTCCCCTCGGAAAAAAAAGCCGTCGAATAGTTAGCCTTTCCCAGGCTTCCCATTTCAAGCACAGTCGTTATTTCCATATCAAAGCGGAAAGAACCGTCCGGCTCCACAAGCGTAGGCCAGGGCTGGAACCCCTCATCAGTCCCCTCCGCGTCAATATACTTCCACGTATAAAACCCATCCGCCACCCGCGCAAGCTGCCTCCTGCCCGTCCCCGAATCGCGCAAAGAGTACACCCCGTCAAACGCCGCTCCCGCGCGGCTCTCAGGAGGAAGGCGTACAAGACTCCCCGTAATAAAAACCTTGTTGACGCGCTCGTTAATCGAAAGCGACCCGCTCCAGAAAAAGTTCCCCGCGCTATCAAGCCGCCCCGAAACAGACGGATTATCCACGCTCGTAATAGCCCCCTCATCGTCCACCCGCAGCCTCAGCGCAAGAACAGGGTCAAAAATAAACCCGCCCCGCGCACACGTAACAGTCCCGTTCTGCCTCAGCGTAATCTCCTGCACCATAGTCAACCCCGTTGACGCGGCAAAAGCGTACTCGTCCTCCACACCTTTAAGAAGCCTTTCGAAATTATACACATACCACCCGTCCTCAAGCGGCAAAAACAGCCTCGCCTCAGGCCCCGCCGCGCACGAAAAAATCACCGCAAGCCCCGCCGCCGCA
>JAITGB010000176.1 GCA_031280945.1 Spirochaetales bacterium | reverse complement strand
AGGAAGTCTCAGGCGGTGAGTCTTGAAAAGGAGATTGAGGCGGCCCTGGCGGAACTGGGCATGAAAAGAATACAGTTTAAGGTGCTTGTTGAAAAAAAGGAGTCGGCTTCGGGAAAGCCTGTGTGCGGTCCTTTTGGGCTTGACGCTGTTTCTTTTCTTATTGCGCCCAATCCTGGTGAGCCTTTAAAGCCCCTGAAGGCTATTGCTTCGGGCGGGGAGCTTTCGCGCGTTATGCTTGCCGTTAAGACGATTCTCGCGGAATCAGACCAGATTGGCTGCCTCATTTTTGATGAGATTGATTCGGGCGTTGGGGGGGAGGTTGCTGTTTCCGTGGGGGAGTTTTTACGGAGGCTCTCGCGGCACAAGCAGGTTTTGTCCATTACCCACCTTGCATCCATTGCGGCGCAGGCTGGGGAGCATCTTCGGGTGGAAAAAAAGGTGGCCGGGGAAAGGACTTTTACCGATATTATAAAGATTGACAGAGAGGGGCGTGTCCGTGAAATAGCCCGTATGCTCTCCGGCGAGCCTCAGGGGGCCGCGTCCATGAGTCACGCTGAGGAGCTTTTAAAGAAGTATTCAATATGGAAAAAGTAAGCAGTGAAGCGAAAAGAATGTATCTCGAAAAGGTCAAGGAATACAAGGTCGTTCTTGACAAAATCCTCCAGGAAGAAAGTTCTCTCCAGCAGGAGATGGAAAAAAATGTAGATACGGCGGCGTACAAAAAACTGGAGCTTGCCGATATGAGCCTGAACATCGCCTCCTATTACCTTGTGCTGAACGAGGTTTCCCTCATGCTCCTGACAATCAAGAACGAGAGTTATCTGAACGAGGCGCGCAAGATGTGCTACAAGAGCATTATCTATCTTGAAAGCACGGTGAGCGGCCTTGTTGATGTTCCGTATTCCGATTACAAGGAAAGGCTTGATGAGGTTGAGAATTTTCCCGATGCGAAGCGCTATGGCCTTACGAAAAAACTCGGGTTTACGATTGACTGTGTGGAAGAGGGTTTCGGCGCGAACTCGAAATGGAAGTGGGCTTTTGTGGAACTGGAGGGAAGGTTCGCGGCTGTGGCAAAGAATCTTCTGAACATGAAAACCCTTGTAAGCGGTCTTGACCCGCGCCAGGACGGTTATGAGCTGCGCCTGGGCCACCTTGCTCTTGTGAAGGAGGCTCTTCTTGCGGCCGCGGAAAGATACCGCGAGCGGTATGAATTATCAACCCAGCATCTGAATGATTTGCGGGCTGCCATTGATTTTGTCTGTGCGGCGCGCCGTTTGTATATGCTTCTGGGCGAGACGGACAGCGCGGAGACAGCGCGGAAAAAGGCGGACGCATGGGAGCAAATCTTCGCGGCTGTGTCAAGAAAAACCCTTGAAGAAAAACACAGAGCGGAAGAGGCTTAAGGTTTATTCACGGCGCAGTTCGTGCAGGGCGTCGTAGGGGAAAAGTTCTCCCAGCGTGGTTGCAACAATCTCCTCTTTCTTGCCGCGAAAGTATACGGGAAAATCCTTTCCCGCGAACTCGCTTAATACCTGGCGGCAGGCTCCGCAGGGGGAAACCGGTTTTCTTGAGTCTATGCAGGCTATGGCTATGGCCGCGAACTCTTTTTTTCCGGCGCTGACTGCGGCAAAAACCGCGCTCCTCTCCGCGCAGTTTGTCAGCCCGAAGGAGCGGTTTTCCACATTGGCTCCGGTAATAACCTCTCCGTCCGCGCAGAGGAGCGCGGCGCCCACCCGAAAATGAGAATAGGGCGCATACGCCTTACGCGCGGCCTGTGAAGCCAAAAAGAGGAGCTCTTCGGCCCGCGAGGGCCCTGTGTTCGTTGACAGCATAGGTTCCATAGTATAAGGTAAAACCATGCGAAGGAGCAAGAAAAGCCGGGGCAGGCGGTGGGCGGCGGTTTTTATCTGCGCGCTTTTATATAGTCTGGTTTTTCCTGTTCTTTCCGGCAGGGAGCTTTTTCTTCTTCCTGCCTGGACTACGGCGGCGGACGCGGAGCCTTCCCCGCAGGCGGACGGCGAAGACGACTTTGCCTTCCGGCTCTCCGGCCTTATTGGGTATGCGGATTCGCGGGGAAGGCTCCTGTACCGCGAAAAACTCATCTACGGCGCGGCTCTCCACCCTGAATACTTTATAAACTATCCTTCTGTTCCCCTGAATCTTCTTGTGCGGGGAAAAACAGGTGAGTTTACGGGGAGTATCGAAGCCTCAGGCTATCCTTTTATCAAGAAAAATAATTTGTTTGTTATTTCGCCGGACGGGTACGGGCTTTCGCGCTATGAGCCGGACGGCAGGCTTGTGTGGGAAAAGAAGTTTCCCTCCCTCATAACCAGTGCGGACAGCGGGAAGGGGGCCACTGTTGTGGGGCTTTTAAGCGGAGGCGCGGCTGTTCTCTCGGAGGACGGTGTTCTCCTCCACGAGGCCGCGCCGCTCTCCGGGGACTCCGTAAGCCTGCAGGCGGGCATGGCGGCGGACGGCGGACATTTTGCGCTTGTAATAGGCGGCTCTTCTCTTGGCCTAAGCCTTTTTGCGCGGCAGGAGGGGGGCTATCTTCCCGTGTATTCCGCCCCTCTTTCGGGTTCCTACAGGAGGGTTCTCGCCGCAAAGTATTTTTCCTCTCCTGATTTTTTTATCTTTGAGCAGCCCGCCGGCGCGGGGTTTTTTGATGTTGAAAAAAGACGCCTCTTTGACGTTGAGCTTTCCGGCCAGCTTGCCTCGGTTGCGGACCAGAGGGTAGAGGGCCTGTTTTTTACCCTGAGCCGCGAAGAAGAAAAACTGTACGGCTCGGCTTTTTTGCCGGACGGAAACCGTGTTTTTGAGTTTTCGTTTCCCCATTCTTTTACAGGCGGGGATGCTTCATATTTTCTCCATGCGGCGGAAAATTATTTTATACTCGGTTCGGGGGGGCGTTTGTACCGGATTGATGTGAGGATAAACTAGGAATGAAGAGAAAGAAGCTCATCATGGCGGCGGCTCTTGGGTTTTTTGTCTTTCCGGCTTTGGCCTATCAGTGGCCGGTGGAAAGTCCCGCGATTGCGGCCTCCTTTGGGCAGAATTTTTTCGGCGGTTTTTACAGGGGCACGGCCATAACAGGAAAAAGCGCGGTGCGTCCCATTGAGAAGGGAGAGCTTGTTTTTTACAGTACAGGGGAATCCGGGGACGGAGTTCCTTCCGTTTTGGGAGGCTTTGCCGTTATTCAGCATGATAAAAACCTGCGCTCGGTGTACGGCCATCTTCTCCTTGACGAGGCTCT